>JANXAM010000012.1 GCA_025062155.1 Gloeomargarita sp. SKYB120
TGTAAGGCTTAGACATGAAAAACCTCTATGAACTCATTAGCCCTATTCTATGCCAAGCTAAACGTTTTTAGCTATAACTTGCTGTCGAAGCGTGTTGTTGAAGCACTCAATCAAGGACGTCCTACCACTCCCCTTGGCACTGGCTACGTGTTGAGAGTTCGGAATCACCTTCCGATAAACTGACCATGAATCAGTATAAAATTTTGCCTGTTTTCGTCAAATAATCGATACTCTCTCCCATAACTTTTTTGCCGTCTCTACGCTTCTATCCCCTACACAGGCCGCTACAATCATACGTGTCTTTCTCCCTAGAACTAGCCAGAGCCATTGGAGATGCTTTTTCGAGCCGCAAAACGATCCTATCTCGTCGCACTCCAGCTCTATCTCTTCATCGTTGTCGGGCTGAATATCCATCACTTCTGATGTATTTATACAGCCAAGATTGCGAAATTCCGGTCACCCGTGAGATGGCGGTAATTGAAAGTCGCTCTAACAAGTTGCCTTTGGGCTTCAGAAATGTATTTTTTTCCTAGCTTCAGGCGTAAATTGCTGATGGCAGTCATAGCAGATATAACGCTGTTTTCCATTGTGGATACGACCGTACTTTACAACGTTTTGAGGCTGGCAACGGGGGCAATTGTACCCATGGCTTCACCCAAATCTAACTACCCCCCTATTTTAACCATTACAAGAACAGGACTACCCGCACACGCCGGCGTAGCAGGAATTTTTCCCATTTCTACTGACTGGCAAATGCCTCAAAGAGTTGGTTGCCGCTCAAGTCGTCACCCGTCGGATGTCCGCCCCAAGTGCCCGCAATTTTTCCTCCAACCGCTCGTAACCCCGGTCCAGATGATGCAACCCACTAATCACGGTCTCGCCTTGGGCTGCTAACCCAGCCAACACCAACGCCGCCGAAGCCCGCAAGTCCGTTGCTGTTACCGGCGCTCCCGATAGAAATGGCACCCCTTGAATCAAAGCATGATTGCCCTTGACACGGATATTGGCTCCCATGCGTTGCAGTTCTGCTACGTGCCGCAGCCGGTTCTCAAACACCGTTTCTGTGACCACGCTGGTGCCCTCGCTCAGGGTCAATAAGGCCATGAATTGCGCCTGCATATCGGTGGGAAAGCCTGGAAACGGCAGCGTTTCAATGTCCGTTCCCCGGTAGGGCCCCTGACCCGGTCGTACCCGTATCGCATTGGGGGGTTCAAACGTCACCGAAAACCCAACTTCTGTTAACTTGGCGGTCACTGGCGTGAGATGCTCGGGAATGACCGGACTGATCCACAACTCAGAGCGAGTAATCGCCGCCGCCACCATAAACGTTCCGGCCTCAATCCGGTCCGGAATGATGGTGTACTCCGTGCTGTGCAATCGCGGCACGCCGACAACCGTGATGGTTTTGGTCCCAGCACCCCGAATTTTAGCCCCCATGCTGCGACAGAAGTTGGCCAAATCCACCACTTCTGGTTCCTGCGCCGCATTTTCAATCACTGTTTCGCCTTCCGCCAGCGTCGCCGCCATCATCAGGGTTTCTGTGGCCCCCACGCTGGGGTAATCCAGGTAGATATGGGCACCTCGTAATTTGCGCGCGTAGGCCTGCACCATCCCATGTTCAATCTGGACTGTTGCACCTAGCGCCTGCAACCCCCGCACGTGCAATTCCACCGGTCGCGCCCCAATCGCACATCCCCCCGGCATGGGAACCCGCGCCACTCCCAACCGCGCTAGCAACGGCCCAATTACAAAAAAACTGGCCCGCAGTTGACTCACAATTTCGTAGGGGGCTAACGAACGGTGCAGGTGCCGTACGTCCAAATCTAAAACGCCGCGATGGTAATGAACTTTCACCCCCAGCGCCGTCAGGACTTGACCCATGCGATGCACATCCACTAAATCTGGCACATTGCGAATCCGGCAATCCTGCGAACACAACAGCGCTCCCGCCATCAAGGCCAGTGCCGAATTTTTTGCCCCACTAATAGTTACTTCTCCCGCTAGCGGCAACCCCCCACGAATCCGCAAGACCGCATTCGCCGCCGTCGTCTCTTGCACTTGTAGATGCATTTTTTCAACTCCTCACCACCGCACTAACCCCCATCTTACCCCAACCCCCAGACCGGTCAAGGGGTTGGTTGCCGCGCGGGTATGGTCAATATACCAACAGGTGCTTGCAGCTTAGGCATGGCTTGTCGCACGAGCGCTGTCACCTGGGTGGTCGTCGCATCGTACATACTCGTGACCAAACGGGGGTATAGACCAATCCCAATCACCGGCACCAGGAGCGACGCAATAATGAACACCTCGCGCGGTTCCGCATCTATAAGCTTTTCGTGAGATACCAGCTCCTCGTTCTCCGGCCCGTAGAAAATTTGTCGCAGCATTGAGAGCAGATAAATCGGCGTCAAAATCACACCGACCGCCGCCAGCAGCAGCACCAGCACCTTGAACGGCACACTGTAGGCATCACTCGTCGCAAAACCGATAAATACCATCAATTCCGCCACAAACCCGCTCATCCCTGGCAGGGCCAACGACGCTAGGGAACAGGCGGTAAACATGGCAAAAATTTTCGGCATCTTTTGTCCCACCCCGCCCATTTCCTCCAAGATCAGGGTGTGCGTGCGGTCGTAGGTGGCGCCTACCAGAAAGAACAAACTCGCCCCGATTAAGCCGTGGGAAATCATCTGCAACACCGCCCCGCTCAACCCCGTCGTCGTATAGGACGCAATCCCAATCAACACAAATCCCATGTGGGAAATCGAAGAATAAGCAATTTTGCGCTTCAAGTTACGCTGGGCAAAGGACGTCAACGCGGCATAGATGATATTCACCACGCCCAAAATCGCCAGGATGGGTGCAAACAGGGCATGGGCGTCCGGCAGCATCCCCATATTCATGCGGATCAGGGCATAGCCGCCCATCTTCAACAAAATCCCCGCCAGCAACATGTGTACCGGCGCCGTCGCTTCCCCATGGGCATCAGGCAACCAAGTGTGGAGCGGGAAAATGGGCAACTTCACCGCATAAGCAATCAAAAACGCCACGTAGCACCAAATCTGCAACGCCAGCGGGTAGGACTTCAGCGCCAACTCCCGCATGTCAAAGCTGATGGGATCGCCGTAAAAAGCCATCGCCAGGCCCGCCACCAAAATAAACAGCGACCCCCCCGCCGTGTACACGATAAATTTGTTAGCTGCGTACTGTCGCTTGTAGCCACCCCAGATTGCCAGCAGTAAATAAACGGGGATCAACTCCAACTCCCACACCAGGAAAAACAACAACATGTCCTGCACGGCGAACACCGCAATCTGTCCCCCGTACATCGCCAGCATCAGGAAGTAAAACAAGCGGGGTTTCAGGGTCACCGGCCAGGCCGCCAGGATGGCCAGCGTCGTGATAAAGCCAGTCAGCAGCACCAGCGGCATGGACAAACCATCCACCCCCACCGACCAATTCAGGCCAATCTGGGGCAACCAGGGATAGCGCTCCACCAGTTGCAAATCCGGCGAATTTAAGTCGTAGCCTTGCCAAAAGCTGTAGCTGATCAACGCAAAATCCACTAGCCCCACCACCAGGGCATACCAGCGTACCGTCCGGCCTTCTTTATCCGGCAGAAATGGAATCGCCAACGCCGCCACAATCGGCAGGAGAATAATGGTCGTCAACCAGGGAAAACTGCTCGTCATGACCCACCACCCTCAACCTAGGAAAACCAGCCCGACACCAGCACCAACCCCAGCACCGCCAGCAGGATCACCAGCGCATAGGTCTGTACCCGCCCATTGTTCACGTACTTCAAGACTTCCCCCGTCACTAGCGTCACTAGCCCTGTCAAATTCACTAGGCCATCAATAATGCGATAGTCCGTCTCCAGGGCTTGGCGGGCCAACCGGCGCAAGGGCAGAGCAAAGTACTGCTCGTACAGGTCATCCCAGTACCATTTGTTCACCAAAAACTCGTACAACTTGGGCAATCGCTCCGCTAGGGGTTCCACACCCGTGTATTTCCCTCCGTAAACAACAAACGCCAGGGTGATGCCGATCAAACCCACACCCACCGACGACCCAGCCATGACCAAAAATTCACCCCAGTCAAAATGCGCCCAGTCTGCCCCAACAGTTAAAACTGACGCCGGTTCCTCGAGAAAATACTCAAAGTAGTTGGCAAATGGCAGTCCCACCCAACCCACCGCCACCGACGGAATGGCGAGTAACACCAGGGGCAAGGTCATGGTCCAGGGTGATTCATGGGGTTCGGCGGCATGACCATGGGTTTCCATGTGGGCTAACTCCTCCACCTGCATGGCACCTGGCCCGAACGCTAACCCGCGAAATTCACCGCCAAACGTCAACAGGTAAATCCGAAACATGTAAAACGCGGTCATTCCTGCGGTCAGCCAACCCACCAACCACAGCCCAGGATTGGCCGCAAACACCACGTGTAGGATTTCATCCTTCGACCAGAAACCAGCAAACGGCGGAATGCCACAGATGGCCAGCGTCCCAATCAAAAACGTCGCAGCGGTAATGGGCATGTATTTCCGCAGACCCCCCATGTTGCGCATATCTTGTGCTTTGTCCGGGTCATGACCCACCACCGCCTCCATCGCGTGGATCACCGACCCTGACCCCAAAAACAACATCGCCTTGAAATACGCATGGGTCATCAGGTGAAACATGCCCGCCGCCGGCGCTGCCACGCCCATCGCCATCACCATGTAGCCCAACTGGGAGATGGTGGAATAGGCCAATCCTTTTTTGATGTCGGTTTGCACCAGGGCAATCGTCGCTCCCAAAAACGCCGTAAACGCTCCTGTCCAGGCCACTACTTGTAACGTTCCTGGCAAGTGTTCGTACACCGGCATCATCCGCGCCAGTAAAAACACCCCCGCCGCCACCATCGTCGCCGCATGAATCAGGGCAGAAATCGGCGTGGGGCCTTCCATGGCATCTGGCAACCACACATGCAGCGGCGCTTGCGCCGATTTGGCCACTGGCCCTAAAAACACCAGAATCCCCAGTCCGGTCGCCGCCCACAACGGCAAGGCGCCTGTGGTCAACAAATCCCCAACCCGTTCCGCCAGCCGCTCAAACTCAATTTCCCCCGTGGTCCAGTAAAACCCCAGAATCCCCAGCAGCAGGCCAAAGTCCCCCACGCGGTTGACAATAAACGCTTTCTGGGCAGCTTCGCGGGCGGCAATCCGCTCATACCAGAACCCAATCAGCAGGTAGGAGCACATCCCCACCAGTTCCCAGAACACATAAATCTGCACCAGGTTCGGGCTGATCACCAACCCCAGCATGGACGCGCCGAACAAACTCAGGTAGGCAAAAAAGCGCGAATACCCTTTGTCATGGGCCATGTAGCCGTCGCTGTAGAGCATCACCAGCAGGGCCACTGTAGTGACAATGACCAGCATCAGACTACTTAGCCGGTCAATCACCATGCCCATGTCCAGGTGAAACGGCCCCGCGACCGCCCAAGTGAAACTCCAGTAGTAGGGTGGGTGTCCTTGCGCTTGACTCCAGAGCAGCGCCAGGGAGTGGCCGAGCGCGATACCCATGAGTGTGAGCACCAACGCCGCATTCACCCGCTTGAGTCGGCTTGTCCACTCGCCAAAGGTAATCAATCCCGTTCCGACGACCGTCGCCCCTAGCAAAGGCAGCACCGGAATGAGCCAAGCGTACTGATAAAGCAACTCTTCCATAGACACCCTACACACGGGGAGAAAACCGCTAACATTTTGCCACAAGTGGATGGGTATGACGGTAGGAAAAAAACCATGACCAGCCCGGCGTTACCGCTTGTTCTCCGGCTTTAGCTCATCCAGAATCCTTTAACAATTGCGCCCAGGGAATGTACGCCGCCACGGTTTCGGTCAGGGTCTGCAGCAGATGTTGGCGTTGTTGAGAAAAGTCAGGCACCTGCGTTGTTAACGGTGGCAATCCCTTCCGAGTACGGAGTTGGTTCAGCCAGGTACGCCGCCAGGCTCCATTCTCAAAAATCCCATGCAGGTAAGTCCCCCACACCCGGCCTGTCGTATCCACATAACCGAGCGCTGGGTCGGTGAACAAGGGTTGGACGTGGCCGGCGATGTGAGTGGAACCCTGGTGAATCTCGTAACCTTTGACGGTTAAACCTGGCACGGGGTACTGGGACAACACCTCCCGCTGGCGCGTGATTTTGTGGGGAGCGATCACAGTCGCAATCGGTAGGAGATTCAATCCCTCGGCCTGCACGTCTTTCCCCTCAAGTCCTAGGGGGTCTTGTACCGTTTTCCCCAGCATTTGCATCCCGCCGCAAACGCCCAGCATCCATCCCCCTTGCTGGTGATAGGCGATGAGCTTTTGCGCTAGGCCCGTTTGATGCAACCACTGTAAATCGGCAATCGTCGTTTTACTCCCCGGCAGGATAACTGCATCGGGATCACCGAAATCTTGTTCACTTTTGACGTACTTCACTTGCACCGTTGGCTCAAATAGGAGTGGGTCAAAGTCAGTAAAGTTACTAATTTTCGGAAGTTGAATCACAGCAATGGTTAGTTCGGAGCTGGTTTTACGGGGCGATAACAAACTCAAAGAGTCTTCCGCCGGTAAATGCGTTTCTAACCAAGGAATCACCCCCAGCACCGGAATTCCTGTTTTTTGCTCTAACCATGCCAGCCCTGGTTGCAATAGCGACAATTGCCCCCGGAATTTATTAATCACCAACCCTTTGATCAACGCCCGTTCTTCTGGTTCCAGCAGCGCCAGGGTTCCTACGATGTGGGCAAATACGCCGCCGGGGTTAATATCGCCCACCAAAATGGTTTTGGCTTGCAGGTATTGGGCCACCCGCATATTGGTCAAATCACGATGCTTTAAGTTGATTTCCGCTGGCGACCCCGCCCCTTCGCACACGATGTAGTCATACTGGCTTTGCAATTCCGCCAGCGCTTCGGTAATTGCCCGCCATCCCCGCTCAAAATAATCGCGGTAATAATCTTGCGCTTGGGTTACCCCGGCCACCCGTCCTCGGATGATCACCTGGGATGTCCGGTCGCCCTGGGGCTTGAGCAGGATGGGGTTCATGGCGGTCGTGGGTTCGATGCCAGCAGCCCAGGCCTGTACTGCTTGGGCGTAGCCCATTTCGCCCCCGTCGGCTGTTACGTAGGCATTCAGCGCCATGTTTTGTCCTTTGAAGGGAGCCACCCGGTACCCCTGCTGCGCCAGCCACCCGCACAACGCTGTTACCAGCAACGACTTTCCGGCATTGGACGTGCAACCGACGACCATCAACGCGGGCATAATAAGGGAAAATCTGCTACCTACTCACTCCTAACCATCATGCTGACCAAATCCCGCTATGTCAAAGGTTTGCAATGTCCCAAATGCCTGTGGTTGGATGCTCATGCGCCAGAAAAAGCCAGTGTTTCGGAAGCGCAAAAACTGCAATGGCAACAGGGGACAGATGTGGGAGTCTTGGCGCGGGATTACTTTCCTGGGGGCGTGCTGGTGACGGGATTTGGGAATCATCAATGCCAACAAAAAACGGCGCAATTGCTCGCCCAAGGAGCAACCTGTCTGTTTGAAGCCACATTCGCCTGGGAAGGGCTGGTGGTGAAATGCGATGTCCTGCGGCAAGTGGCGCCTGACGCCTGGGAAATGGTGGAAGTCAAATCCACTACCCGCGTCAAACCGGAGCACCTGGAAGACCTGGCGATCCAGTGGTATGTCGTGGCGAAAAACGGCATCGCTCTACACAGAGCGGTGATGATGCACTTGAACCCCCATTGTTGTTATCCCGACCTGTCGAATCTCTTTGCCCAAGTAGACGTCACTGCTGAGGTGCAAAAAATTGTCCAACAGATTCCCGAGCGTCTCGCCCAATTCAACGCGATTCTGAGTCAAACAGACGAACCTGACCATCCCATTGGCGACCACTGCGACCAGCCCTATACCTGTACCTTCAAAGCCTACTGCTGGCGTGACGTTCCTGAAGTTTCTATCTTTCAAATTGCTCGACTAGATAAGCAAAAGAAACTTGAATTAATTCGTCGCGGCATTTTCCACATTGAACACCTGCCACCCGAATTGATCCCGACGCTTTCGGAACGACAACAAGCGTTTATCCGGCAATATCTCAGCGGCAAACCCTTGGTTGACTACGACGGTATTAAAGAATTGTTGAACCAGTTGCGTTATCCTCTGCATTTCTTTGATTTTGAAGCCACGAACCCGGCCATCCCCCGCTACCCTGGCACGCGTCCCTACCAGCGCGTTCCTTTTCAATTCAGCTGTCATGTTTTGACGGCAGACGGTACGTTAACTCATTACGACTATCTGCATACTGACCGCGATGACCCACGTCCTCCTTTGGTGCAGGCTCTCGTGCAAGCCATTGGTGAAGAAGGTTCCATCATTGTGTACAACCAGGGCTACGAAAAATCGGTGTTGCAGGAATTGGCAGCAATGATGCCGGAGTTTGCGCCCCAGTTAAACAGCATGGTGGACCGCCTGTGGGACCAAATGGTGATTTTTCGGGACCATTACCAGCACCCGGATTTTTTAGGTTCCACTTCTCTCAAAAAGGTGCTCCCTGTGCTGGTGCCGGAATTGAGCTATCAGGAGCTTGCGATTCAACAGGGGGATATGGCTAAATTCCGTTGGGAAGCTGCCATTTTTAGTGATGACCTAGCCTTCCAAACCCAAACCTGGCAAGAGTTGCGGCAATACTGCCATCAAGACACGCTGGCCATGGTGGCGCTGCACCGGCATTTGGTGGGGCTGGTGGATTCTCAATAAAAAACCCCTCTCCGCAGGGGAAAGGGGCTGTTTCAGCTAATCAGACTTAAGCCTTATACCGCCACCAGCTTGCGGGTTTGGGCTTTCAGTTCACCTTTGGCGTACTTGGCGGCGTACTCTTCGCAGGACATTTGCTTGATTTTGCTGGCGTTGCCCGCCGTCCAGAATTGCTGGTAGCGCTCAGCGCACACCTTCTTCATGTAGGCGATAGACGGCTTCAGGAAGTGACGCGGGTCAAATTCCTTGGGCGCTTTCGCCAGGGCTTCCCGCACCGCCGCCGTGATCGCCAGGCGGTTGTCGGTGTCAATGTTCACTTTGCGCACCCCGTTTTTGATCCCCCGCTGGATTTCCTCCACCGGCACGCCGTAGGTCTCAGGAATCGCGCCACCGTAGGCATTGATCAGGTCAATCAAATCCTTGGGAACGGAGGAAGAGCCATGCATCACCAGGTGGGTGTTGGGCAAGCGCCGGTGCAATTCCTCAATCCGGTCCATGCGCAGGATTTCTCCTTCGGGTTTGCGGCTGAACTTGTAGGCCCCATGGCTGGTGCCAATCGCTACCGCCAGCGCATCCACATCGGTTTTTTCCACAAAGTCCACCGCCTGGTCTGGGTCGGTCAAGAGTTGGTCATGGGAGAGCACCCCTTCGGCGCCGTGACCGTCCTCCTTGTCGCCCATGCCCGTTTCCAGCGAGCCAAGGCAACCCAGTTCCCCTTCCACGCTGACGCCGACCGCATGGGCCACCTTGACCACTTCCGAGGTCACCGCCACGTTGTACTCATAGCTGGCTGGGGTTTTCGCGTCCTCGAGCAACGACCCGTCCATCATCACGCTGGTAAAGCCCAACCGGATGGCCGAGTAGCAAGTGGCTGGGCTGTTGCCGTGGTCTTGGTGCATCGCCACCGGAATGTGGGGGTAGGTTTCCACCGCCGCCAGCACCAAGTGCCGCAGGAAGTTTTCACCGGCGTACTTGCGCGCCCCCCGCGATGCCTGCAAAATCACTGGACTGTCGGTTTCGTGGGCCGCCTGCATGATCGCCTGAATTTGCTCCATGTTGTTGACATTAAAAGCCGGAATTCCGTAGTCGTGCTCGGCGGCGTGGTCCAACAACAACCGCATGGGAACCAGTGCCATAGTCTCCTCCTAAGCTTGCACGCCAAAAGTCTTCACATTATTTTTAACATCTTCCTGGGCCGCCTGGGAAATTTTTAGTTTTCACGCTGCAAACGGGTTAAGTCGGCTAAGACCTGCTGGGCGTGGGTTTCCGGCTTGACCTGGCGGTAGATTTGGGCGATTTGCCCCTGGGGATCAATGAGAAACGTATGGCGAAAGACGCCCTCGAAGGTCTTGCCCATAAATTTTTTGGGGCCGTAGCTGCCGTAGGCGCGCGCTACCTGTCCATCGGGATCAGAAAGCAATAAAAACGGTAGGTTGTACTTACGGCTGAATTTGACATGACTCTCTGGCGGGTCGGTGCTGATGCCAATCACCACCGCCTGGGCCTGCTGCAACGCCGGGTAGATATCCCGAAACCCGCAGGCTTCTTTGGTGCAGCCAGGCGTGTTGTCGCGGGGATAAAAATACAGCACCACCCATTGCCCTCGAAACTGGGCCAATGTCACGGTTTGACCGTCCCCGCTGACAAGGCTGAAAGGGGGTGCCGGCTGTCCCACCGTTAGTTCCCTCATGGGCGTTCCCCCATCGCTAAAAACAAGGCCGGTCGTCCGGGTAGAGGCTGGCTGAGGGCGGTCGCCGGTAGATGCAACTGCAACCGCGCCCCGTACAACAGCAGGTCGTCTATAGTTTTTAAGCGCGCTCGCCAAGTGTCTACCCGCCACGGGTGAGCCGGCCAATCGTCTAGATGGTGCGCCAACGTCTGGAGGGCGGCGCGTGCCGTTTGCCAATGGGTTTTGCTGGGGTGTTGCACCAACTGGGTCAGGGCGCTGTTGACCTGTTGGAATAGCCCTGGGTCGGGAACCGGCAACTGTCCCTGGCGCACCAGAAACAGCCATTCCTGCTGCTGGGCTTGGTAACGTTGCAGCGCGCTTTGAAACGGTTGCCGGTGAGGCAAGGGCACGCTGGTCTGTTGCATCAAGGGTTCCAGCGCCCCGTTGAAGTGGGACATGGCAAACAGGGCGTAACCAGGCCCCAACCCACTGTGGCGCGCCGCCTGCACCTGATCCAGCACGGCGATGGGGGTTGTCCGCATCAGGGAAATCCCCGGCAAAAACAACACCGGCGCCCTCAGGAGCTGCGCAGGTTTGAGCAAATCTTGCAATCCCCTGGTATCTTCCGCGTAGGACATCAGCACTATCATGTCCACCGCCCCCGTCATGGCCCAGGTCTCCCAGTCCTGTTGCAGGCGGTACAGCCGTGAGGGCCGGGAATAGGCAAACACTGCCGCTGAGAGCAGGAGTTCAGGGCGCTTCTGCTTCAGGCGCTGGCTGAGGGTCGTGACGAAATCCGTAACCTGCTGGCTGCGCCAGTGGGTCCAGTCCTGCCACTGCGGTTGGCCAGGGGTCAAAGTCAGCGGGTCGAGACCCGTGCGTTCCTGGTACACCCGCCGTGACGCCATCCCGTAGCCGTAATGCACCCCGCCGCTCTGGAACGGGTAACGGATATAGTCCAAGTGCAGGCCGTCCACGTCGTAGCGGGTGACGATTTCCTCAAACAAGCGGAACAGGTATTCCCGCGCCTGGGGATGGGCCGGGTCTAGAAAGGGTTTGTCCTGCTGGGGCGGGATTGGGTGACCACGGTTATCTAAATTGGCCCAGTCGGGATAAACGCTCAGCACTGGCCCCAGGTAATGCAGCGGTTGACCCACTAGGACGTTGTGGCGTTGATTCCCCACTGCAAACACCCATACCCAGGGGTGCAATTCCAGCTGCCGCTCTTTGGCCAGTTGCACCGCCGCCGCTAGGGGGTCCCACCCGCGCGTCAAAGGATTTTGCTGGGGCGCCACTCGGCTGGGATAGATGGGATAGCCCGCATTCACGGTCTCAAAAAACACCAGGTTCACCCCCGCCGCTTGCAGCCGGTCAAACAGTCGCGCCAGGCCCGCCTCAGAACCCGCCTGCACAATCGCTCCCCGGTCGAGCCACATGGCCCGTATCTCGGGTTTTGCCGGAGCCGCCAGCGCCGGATAGGTTTGCCACAGGCGTTCCTGAGCCTGCAACCACTGCTGGCGAGCTAGTTCTGTTTGTCCTTGCGCGAGCCAGGTGTCCAATTGCCCCAGCACCGATTCAGCCAACTGCAACGCCTGCATTGCCTCAGCGACTTGGGTTTCCCGGTTTTGCATCTGGGCTGAGAGCACAATCGCCCGTACCCGCTCCACCAGTCCACCCAGTTGCCGTTTCATCGTGCGCAGTTGAAATGGATTCAGAGTACGGGGCGCCGGTCGGGCTGGTAGAACCCCGTTGCTGGGGTCGTAGGTGTCCAGGGGAATGCCCCCTTCCTGGGCGTTGACAGCGGGAACCGCACTGATGACCGCCGCCCAGGCGATGACGCTGAGGAGCCGTTTCATAGCGACTTGCTGCGACAGGCCCCTCGAATTGTACGCGCAAATCCCACCCCTTGACATCCCTTGTTAGACTAAGGGGGAACGCGGGCAATGGGGGCCATTCATGGTGGACCATCTCTTTATCCTGGTTCTGAATGCGGGTTCCAGCAGCCAGAAAAGTTGTCTTTACCAATTGCCAACGACCGCATTACCGGACCATGCCGTTGCCCCCCGCTGGCAAGCCCATATTGACTGGACTCGAACACCTGGTCAGGCCGCCATCAAAATCAAGTCCAATAACCAAGTTCACACCCAGGAAATGCCCTTGGCGTCTCGGGCCGAGGTCATGCATAAAGTGCTGCATACCCTGGTGTCTGGACCCACGCAAGTTTTAGAAAGTTTTCAACAAGTGACCCTGGCGGGGCACCGGATCGTGCATGGGGGGACGAAATACGCCGCGCCGACGCGGATCACGCCCACCGTCAAGCAGGACATTCAGGATTTGGTCCCGCTTGCGCCCAGTCACCATCCGGCTCATCTCGAAGGGATTGACGTGCTGGAACAGTTGTTACCCCAAGCCCCGCAGATTGCCGTGTTTGATACCGCGTTCCATCAAACCTTGCCGCTGGCGGCCCAAGTCTATCCCATCCCCTATGCCTGGTACGAAAAAGGCATCCGTCGCTATGGGTTTCACGGGATTAATCATGAGTATTGCGCCCGTCGCGCCGCACAATTGCTGGGCCGACATCCAGCGGACTTACGCTTGATTTGTTGTCACTTGGGAAACGGCGCTTCGTTGTGTGCGATTGAAGGCGGCAAAAGTGTAGATACCACCATGGGGTTTACGCCTTTAGAGGGTTTAATGATGGGGACTCGTTCCGGCTCAATTGACCCGGGTATCATCCTGCACTGGTTACGTCATGAATCCCTCACGGGCGACCAGATTAGTCATTTACTCAATCAAGAATCGGGCCTAAAAGGGGTCTCCCAGCTTTCGGGCGACATGCGGCAGATTCTCCAGGCGCGAGCGCAGGGCCATCCGGGCGCAACCCTGGCGTTTGAGGTTTACATCCACCGGTTAGCTCAGGCAGTGGCGGCTATGTGGGTGAGTTTGGGCGGCTGCGATGCCTTGATCTTCACCGGTGGCGTGGGGGAAAATGCCGCGCCGGTGCGGGCAGAGTTGTGCCAGCGCTTGACTGGCTGGGGTGTCTGCTGTGACCGGGAGAAGAATCAACAGTCCGGCGCCGACCGCGATATTGCCACCCCGGATTCCCCGGTGCGGGTGCTGGTGATTGCCGCCGAAGAGGACTGGGCGATTGCCCAAGCCTGCTGGCAATGGCACAAGCAGCAGGCCGGAAAGGATTAAAATAGGCCCCATAGAGGTTCAGCAGCAGCACCGTGTCAGGGCCGCACATTTTGGTCATTGACAATTACGACAGCTTTACCTACAACCTGGTGCAATACCTGGCGGAACTGGGAGCGGAGGTGCAGGTTTTTCGCAACGACCAGCTCACCCTGGACCAGGTGCGGCAGCTTCAGCCCCAGGGGGTCGTGATTTCCCCCGGCCCCGGTCGCCCCGAAGATGCTGGCATTTCCATGGCGTTAATTCGGGAGTTGGGTGCCACCCTGCCGATTTTGGGGGTATGCCTGGGGCATCAGAGTATTGGGCAGGTCTTTGGCGGTCGGATTGTCGGGGCGCCCACCCTGATGCACGGCAAAACCTCCGAGATTTACCACCGGGGCGTTGGCGTGTTCCAGGGATTGCCCCAGCCCTTTACCGCCACCCGCTACCACAGTTTGGTAATTGAACGGGAGTCCTGCCCTGAGGTGTTGGAAATCACCGCCTGGACCGACGATGGGACGATCATGGGCGTCCGACACAAGCAGTATCCCCACCTGCAGGGCGTCCAATTCCACCCGGAAAGCATCCTGACCACCGCCGGTCATGCGTTGCTGGCGAACTTTTTGCGACAGGTGGGGCGGGAGTAAAATGAAGCTAGAGCGAGCGGGAGAGCCGGTGTGATGGTGATTTGGGTAAACGAACAGCTCGATCCGGGTGGTCTGGTTCACGCCTGCTTGGCCACTTGCGATGAGGAAATCGCCAAACAGTGCTACGAAAATTTTCAGCGAAACTTAACCCCAGCGCAGCGGGCCAGCGGGTGGCAAGTGCGATTGCGGACGGTGCATGCCTGGGAAGACGTACCGGTGACAGCCCAGAAACTGTGCTGAATCTCCCATGACCACGGCGTCCCTGACCCCTAGCCAACAGCGCATCCTCGCTCTCTTGCAGGCCGAAGGACAGGCCTTGTCCGCCCAGGCCATTTATCTGCGGTTAAAACAGTTGCGCCAAGGGGTCGGGCTGGCAACAGTGTACCGGGCGTTGGAGGTATTGAAAAAAAACGGTGTGGTGCAAATGCGGTTGCTCCCAAGCGGCGAGGCCGTCTATAGCGCCCGGCTCCACGACCGCCACCATCTCACTTGTTTGCGCTGTAATGCGTCCATCCCCCTGCGCGATTGCCCTTTGGAAGACCTAGAGCAGTATTTACAAAATATGTACAACTTCAAGGTTTACTACCACACCCTGGAATTTTTTGGGGTTTGTCCTCAGTGTCAGGCGCAGTCGTTGGCCTAGGCCCCTACTGCCTCTTTGGCTGCGTACAGCACTTCGACCGTGATGGTTGTAATTCCCTGTTCACGGGCAAATTTTTCCGTATTGCGTTTGACTTTCCCCCGCACGAAACCTGGCACTTTTTGTAACTCTTTCTGGGCTGCTGCGGTCCAGGTCAAATCAGTCTCTGCTGACAGGGTTTTCGTAATCACCTCTTTGGTGTCGTGGCCGCCGAAAATTTCTAACAGGTGGTCTTCCATTCCCAACGTAAACGAGTGGTAGACCAAATCCGCAATTTGATTGGTGCCTTCATAACCCAAAAAGGGCCGGTATCCTAGGGGAAAGTTCTGGATATGCACCGGTGCGGAGATCACGCCGCAGGGAATGTTCAACCGTTTGCCGATGTGGCGTTCCATTTGGGTGCCGAAAATGGCCGCTGGTTCCACCTGGGCAATCGCATTGGCCACCTGGGTGTGGTCTTCAGTGATGAGTACATCATCACAGTAACCGGCCACCTGCTCCCGGAACCAATCGGCGTCATAGGTGCAATAGGTGCCCGCCCAAACCACATGAATTCCCATCTCTTGCGCGAGAATTCGGGTCATGGCCGCTGCGTGGGTGTTATCCCCAAAAACCACCGCTTTTTTGCCGGTCAAATTCTGGCAATCAATGGAGCGGGAAAACCAGGCTGCCTGGGACTGAAAACGGGTTTGTTCATCAATAAAGGCTTCGTAATCGGCGGGGTAACCCTGGGCATTGAGCACCTGTTGAATCTGGCGGATGCATTGGGCCGTCCCGAGGACCCCCATGGGCGTTGTGGTGACCATGGGTAGGCCGAATCGGTCTTGCAGGTACTGAGCTGCGCGTAAACCCACTTCCCGGTAGGGAACCAAGTTAAACCAGGCCTGGGGTAAGCGGGCAATATCACCCACGCTGGCCCCCAGTGGCAGAATCAAATTCACCTGAATCCCTAAATCCTGCATGAGTTTGGTGAGTTCCCGCCGGTCATGCTGGTGGTGAAACCCCAGCGTTGTCAAGCCCAGGATATTGACCGATGGATAGGGCGTTTTTTCGGTTTGTAATATCCCTTGTTTAGTCGCTTTTTCAATATAGAAACGCACGACTTGCGCCAGGGTTATATCAGCGGCTTGGAGTTCATTCACCCGGTAATGATTGACATCGGCCAACAACACATCGCAGCGGGTTTGTTCAGTCGCCCGTTCCACAAAATTCTGTAAATCTTCTTGCAAGATACTCGACGTGCAGGTGGGGGTCAGGATGATTAAATCGGGGTGGTCTTCGGTGTCTTTGCGGACGATATTGTCCACAACTTTTTCTTGGGACCCCTGGGCCAACACGTGGCGGTCCACAATGCTGGCAGTCACGGGGGTAAAATGCCGTTCTCGCTCCAACATAGAACGCATGACATTGAAGTAGTCATCCCCTAGGGGGGCGTGCATGATGGCGTGAACCCGCTGAAAGGAACTGGCAATCCGCAAGGTGCCGATATGGGCCGGCCCCGCATACATCCAATAGGCTAATTTCATAGGACGTTTTCCCTGACACACCCAAATTTCAGCTTAGGCCCCTTGGAAAACCCGCTGAGATATCTGTCAGAAAACTTCAGTATTTTTAATGCTTCTCATGGTCAGGGATACATTTTGCAGCAAAATAGGTCCGCCATGCTAACGCAGTTGGAAGCGCACGGCAACGTTCATCCCCTGGCGTCCTTGAGGACTGGCGGTAAATTGCCAGCGCCACACCGACTGGATCGCTACTTCGTCTAACTGGGGCGACCCACTGGATTGACGCAGGCTCACCGCCGTTACCCGGCCATCGGGACCGACATCAATCGTCAAAGCCACGCGACCTTCAATCCCTTGCTGCCGTAGATGGGCTGGATAGGGCGGCTGGGGACAACGCAGACAGGTCACAGGCGCAACCGCAGGCCCAGTTTCACGGGGTTCTGAGGCGCCGGATTCCTTAAGAGCTGGGGGTGCCGGTGCCGCTGCCACCGTTGCCGGGGCTTCCGCCGTCGTTGTTCCTGAACCCGGGGCTGGCGCAGACCCACCTGCAGCAGGAACGGAACCATTGCCAACTAGCGCAGGACCTACGGCTTCTTGACCTTCCCCAGGCGCAGCTACTGCCGGGCGACGGGCGCGGGATGGTGTTGCAGGCGTAGGGTGCGGTTCCGAAACCGGTGGCGCAGCGGGAGGAGCAGAGAAGTTCTGCACCGGCGCTGTTGGGATGGGCTGGGGTTGGGAGCTGGTCACACGCACGCGAGGGGGGCCAGGGGTGGCCTGTACGACTGGTTGTGGTGAAGGCCGGATGGCTGGTGTCATGGGTTGTCGAGCTACCGGCGGTGGCGGCGCAGGCTCCGGTTCTTCGATGATCAGTTGCACTGGGGCATAGGTTTCTTCAGTGGACTCACGCCACTGGTCCCACCAGCCCAGCGCCAAGGTCAGTACCAGCGCTGCGTGGGCTAGGACCGAGAGCAGCAACCAAGCCCCAAAATGGGATTCGGATGGCAATTCCTTAGTGCGAATCAACATCGTTATTCTCTACTCCACCATGCTCAAAATTGGCCAAGCGGCGTCAATCCTTTCCACCTTAGCCCTATTTTAATTGACATTTACTTGCGATAACGGTATTCTATCTCCCAGTGGTGACGATGCCAAAATGCAGCCGAGTCAGTTTTTAGCTGCTGGCGGGATAGTTGTTTATCCGTTGCTGGCGCTGTCGGTACTGGTGGTCGCTTGCGCGGGGGAGCGGTTCTGGTTTTGGTGGCGATTGCAACGGGCGCAGGGGCGAGCACTAGCGGAGTTATTGCCAGCTTACGAAAAAGGCCCCGATTGGATTCAGCAACAGGCCAGGCAGTTTGCCCAGGTGCCCTGGGTGCGAGTATGGGAACGGGCGTTGACAGCAGCGGCGACGGACGGTAAGTTGCTTCCTCCTGAGCGGTTTCGGATTGCCCTGCTCAGTGCTGCCCAGCGAGAATTGCCCCGGTTGCGCCGGTTTCAAACGTTACTGGATACGACGGTGACGGTGGCGCCGTTGCTCGGGTTGTTAGGGACAGTCACGGGACTGATTCGGGCGTTTTCATCCCTGTCGCTGGGAAATATCGGGGGAACGCGGGCACTGGAGGTCACCGGTGGGGTGAGTGAAGCATTGATTTCGACGGTCATTGGCCTGGTAGTGGCGATTGTCACCCTGGTGCTGGCGAGTTTGTTTCGCAGTTTTTACCGGCGGCAATTGACGTTGTTGCAGGAGGTGATGGGACATCTGGAATTGATCTATGCCGAATGGTTTGAGGCGCATCAGTTGGAGGAATTGAGCCGTGTTTCCACTCGATGACGAAGGCGAGACGCCGCCAGAGGTCAACATCGTCCCGATGATTGATGTGGTGTTTTCGGTGCTGGCGTTTTTCATCATCGCGTCGGTGTTTTTGACCCGAGCCGAGGGCCTAGAGGTGCAATTACCCCAGGCGGCAACGACGCGGGTGCAAAAGACTCAGACCGTCACTCTGACGTTGACCCAAAACGGGACGCTGTTTTTGCAGGGGCAACGGCTGGCTGGCGAGGAATTGACGCCACGACTGCGGGCATTGCAGGCCCAGGGTAACCGGCTGGTGGTGCTCTTACGGGCGGATGCGCGGGTGTCCCACGGGCAGGTGGTGGGGGTGTTGGACCAACTACGCCAGATTCCTGACCTGCAAGTGGCAATGGCAACCCGACCCCTAGAGGCTCGTCATTCGCGCTAGGGAGTTGGTAAGGTGAGCAGAGAGGAGAACGGTTGAGGGGTTAACACTCTATTTAGGAGGGCAAGTTCGATGCAAACGATGGTGCCAGCGCAGGACTTTTTCCGGGCGGCCTATGAACACCGTTACACCTGGGGACCAGAGTTTCCCGGCTACCAAGCCCAGGTGCAATACCAGGGGAGCCTGGGTAGCGCAACGGGTGAAGTGACGGTGGATAAAAACCTGAAATATACGGTGACGGGGATTGCCGACGAGGCCATCCGCAAGTGGGTGGAGCAGCAGATGTGGGAAATCATTACGCACCTGGGACGGCGACCCTTTGAGAAAGAACATGACGGTCATGTGTTCCACTACGGCGCGGTGCAACCGGATGGCTCCCAAGAAGTGCTCGTGCAAGTGGGGGATGTGACAAACCGTTATCATCTCAAAGACAATCACATCACCATGGTCTATCGTCATCTAGGGCCGCACACGATTGAAATTCACGTGGAGGAGTTTCACGAAACCCCCGAAGGCTCCATGGCAAAGACCTACTGGGCTACGGTGCCAGGGATGCGCTTCCAGTTCTGGGATGAGCATGGTCAAGTGGGCGACTACTGGACAGTCACCCGGCGACGCTCGGTGCAAGAGCAAAACGGTACGCGGCAAGAGCACGAATTGACCTTCAACAACCTGGCATTGCTACAGGGGGTGTAAAGGCACAATCTGGGGACCTACAGGAGTATCCAACACGTGTGCAGCAATGCCGAAGACCTCTTGCAGGTGAGCTGGCTTGAGAACTTCCTGGGGGTCCCCCATCGCCCGCAATCGTCCCTGCTGCAGGAGTCCCACCCGGTCGCTGTAGCGCAACGCCAGGTTCAAATCATGTAGCGCCACCACTAGGGTCAGCCCCCGTTCCTGCTGCAACCGGCGCAACTGCTGGAGCAGATAAAGCTGGTAGTGTAGGTCCAAAAAGGTGGTGGGTTCATCGAGCAGGAGAATTTCGGGGTCTTGGGCAAGGGCCAGGGCCAAAAACACCCGCTGGCGTTGGCCCCCCGATAGCTCGCTCACGGGCCGGTCTTGCCAGGGCAACAGTTCCATTTGCGCCAGCGCCCGGTTCACCTGGGTTTGACTGGCGGCATCTAGGTCCCATTGCCACCACGGTTGATAGGGATGGCGCCCCAGACTCACTGTCTCCCGCACGGTGAGACCCGCTGGCAGTAAAGGTGACTGCGGCAGTAGAGCCAGATGTCGAGCCAATTCCCGGGCACTATAGTCCCCTAACCTGCGTCCATGCAGAAAAACTGCTCCCTGGCTGGGCACCAGCAAACGGCTGAGTAACCGCAGCAGGGTGGATTTGCCCGAGCCATTTGGGCCTACTAGCGTCAGCCATTCTCCTGGGTAGATTTCCAAGTCAATCCCTTGGACCACGGGTTGCCTGGGCTGATAACCCCCTGAAACTCCCACTGCCGCCAAGATGGGTCCTGACATCGCTAGGCACCCCCTGACCGCCGGTACAGCAGAGTGATAAAAAATGGTGCTCCCATCAGGGCGGTCATCGCCCCCACCGGTAGTTCGATACGTCCCAAGCGGGCTAGCGTATCGGCGGTGGTTAGCACCAGGGCCCCCATCACTGCCGCCCAGGGAATCAACCAGCGATAGGTCTGCACGCCCAACAGACGTACCAGATGCGGCACCATCAACCCCACAAACCCAATCAAGCCACTGACGCTTACTGCTGCTGCTGTGAGCCACGTCGCCGTGAGTCCAACTGCCAAGCGCACCTTAGTCAACGAAAGGCCCAAGCTCATGGCCCGTTCATCGCCCAATCCCAAGATGTCCAGCGTCCGTCCCCAGGGCCAGGCCGCCAGCAGTCCCATCACGATAGGTAAGGCAACCGCCTGCACTTCTTCCCAGCCCCGGGCGTTGAGACTCCCCACCAGCCAGTTCAGGGCAATTTGCACCCGGTCGTCGGCAAACAACAGTAGGATGGTGGTGACCGACCCTAGGAACGCGCTGACAGCAACCCCCGCCAAAATCAAGCGCGTCACTGACAACTGGCCCGGTTGCCAGGCCAAGGCGTACACCAGCAGCGCGGTTGCCACACTGCCGACCCACGCCACTAACGGCACCCAAGCCAAGGCCACGCCCTGCACGATGGGAATGACGGCTGCCAGTCCCGCGCCTGCCGCAATGCCCAGCAAATAGGGGTCTGCCAGGGGGTTGCGCAACATCCCTTGCATCAGTGCGCCAGCGGTTCCCAGAGCTGCCCCTACTGCCATCCCGAGCAGCACCCGCGGCAACCGCAGTTCCCAGAGAATGGTTTGGGGGAGTTCTTCGCCCTGTCGCAAAAGTGCCTGCACCACTTGGGACGTCGTCAACGGCACCGAACCGAGCCGGAGCGCCAGGAGACCGATGCCCCCCAGCAGCGCCGTCAATCCTAGCAATCCCGCTACTGGCCGTGCTTTCATTCCTATCTATCTAGAACTGCCAGTTGATCCCCACCGAGATATTGGTTCCTGGCTGGGCCAGGCGGTCCACCCGAAACGCATCGGCGCGGGGGAAATTGCGCAAATCGGCGTACTCAAAGTATTTGGTGTTGGTGAGATTAAAAATCCCCAGATTCAATGACACCAGTGGCGTAATCCGTACGTAGCCCAACAAATCCAAACGGGTGTAGCCCCGAGGGACTAGAAAGACATCTGGATCAGGCACGCGCGGGCGACCCACAAAGGTCCCCACCAGTTCCACACCCCAGCGGTCCTCCTGGCCCCGGAACCGCAATCCCGCGACTGCTTTAAACGGGTCCACCGTGACGAGGGGCCGGTCGTTCGTCAAGTCGTCCCCCACCGCATAGCCCAGTGACCCAAACACACTCAGGCCAAAGGGGTTATCCAGAAACCGGTACTCGCCGCTGAATTCCACGCCATAGATGCGCGCCCGTGCCGCATTGCGCGATTGAAAACGCAACACCGGACCACGAATCCCCGGTAAAGTCGTCGTCCCCACAAAGGCAAATTTCTCGATGAAATTGCGGTAGGAGTTGTAAAAGGCCGCCAAGGTAAACCGTCCCCGCTCCGAGCGCCCCCGAAACCCTAATTCAAAACCGTCACTGGTTTCTGCTTTCAGGTCGGGATTGGGTTCCACATAGTAGGCCGGAAACGTCACCGTGTTGGCAAAGCCGCTGTTGATTTCGTCGTAGGTTGGGGCGCGGAACCCACGGGCGTATTGGGCAAAAAGATTAAACCCCGGCGCAAACCGCCAGACCAACCCCAAGCGCGGTGAAAAACTGGTGGCTTCAAAGTTGGACGTGCGAATCCCCGCCGGCAAGTTACGCAGGAAATCCCGGTCCGGATTAGCCGTCAACCGGTAAAAGTCAAAGCGCAGCCCTGGAATCAAACTCAGGCTCTCACCAATCTGAATCTCATCCTGCACAAAAATCCCCAACCGCAGGGTGTCCGAATCGGGAAAATCTTTGAGTGGGAAATTTTCGGGGATGCGCTCACGGGTCACCGCTCCCGTCACCCGGTCGATTTGAATCTTGTCGCGCGGGCGTTCGTTGCGCTGGATAGAAAAATCTACCCCATAGGTCAACAAGTGTTCCGCTGCCCCCGTGCGAAACGGGCTGGAAAACTGCACACTGGCCCCGGCGATGCGCTCCAGGAAATTCCCCGTGGACTGGCGAATAAACCGCCCCCGGTCTTCAAACGTGTTTTCGGGCACTTCCGTATTTTGGTAGTACAGCAGCACCCTAGCCGACTGCAGCCAACTGGTTTCGGGATTTTGGAAATCGTATTCCAGGCTCACCCGCTGGCGTTGAGTGCGCACCTGCGAGCGAAAGCGCTGGACAGCCCGCGCCCGAGTTTCTTCAAGGATGTTAGCCTGCGCGAACCGGGTGGTCAGTGGCCGGTCTAGGAAATCCCCTGTGAGTTTGAGCTTGCGGCCGTCCCCCACTTGGAACACTACCTTGCCAAAGAAGTTATTGCTCTCACCCGATTGCCGGTCATGGAAGCGGGAGTCCCCCAAGCGATTCGGCTCACGGAAATCTCGCCGGGTGTAGAGCGCCACCCCTGAGACCGGCCCACTGCGAAACGCCACAGCTCCCCGCTGGTTACTCGCGGAATTAGCGCTGGCGTAGTTGGGGAACACCTGAAAGTAGGTATCTCGTCCTGTAATCGCCAGCAAGTCCTCTGGGTCAATAGTGATGAACGACACCACACCCCCTAGCGCATCCGACCCGTACAGCGCTGACCCTGGCCCTTTGAGAATTTCCACCTGCTTGAGCGTACTCAAATCCACAAAATCGCGCCCGATGCGAATCGGCCCCAGTTCAAACTCCCCTGGCAGGCGAATGCCATCGACTTGCAGCAGCACCCGGTTGCCTTCTAACCCCCGGATATTGAAGTTCAACGTGCCATAGCGGGATGAAAAGGGCGCCGACACATTCGGCTGGTAGCGCAACAAATCCTGCGGCGTTTGCACATTGTTTTGCTCGATTTCCTGGCGGTCAATCACCGTCACCGAACTGGGCGATTCCTGCACCTCCCGGGGCGTGCGCGTTCCCGTGACGGTAATTTCGATGTCCTCCGCTTGCGCCGTGCGGCTGTCTCGCGCCGGTGGCGTTTCCGCTTGCGCCAGCAAACAATGGCGGGAAAACTCCGCCACTCCTTCTTCCCAGACTGGACAGGATTTTTGGGCCAATGCCGGGCTGAGCATCACGCCCCACAAGAGAAATGCACCCGTCCATCCATAACGTTTGATAGGCATTGCACACTCCTCCACCTGTTGAACGAATGGGAAAATGGAAACTTAACGCCGTCCCTGGGCAATCGCCTGTAGGCGCAGCGCTGCTTGCCGAATAGCTTCGACACTTCCCGGATTCACCAGTCCGTAGTAATCCAAGGCATACACCTCCCCTTGTCGTACCGCCTTTAACCGCCGCCAAAACGACTGGGATTGCCAGCGGGGCAAGGGATTCTCACCGGGTCCCCCCACCACAATCAGCACCTCCGGGTCCAAGCGCAACACCTGCTCCGGCGACAGGGTGACATAACCTGCGATCGGGGAACGTCCCTGTAAATCCGCCGCCAGGTTCCGCAGGTGAAACCGCTCCAGCATGGAACCCGCCCAGCTATCGCGATTTGGTGTCAAGATAGGACGTTCGCTGACTAGAACCAACACCTCGCGCGCCCGCGCTGGTTTGGGGGCATTCAGGGAACGAAACAGCCGGAGCAAGGGGTCTGGGTTAGTTGCCGTCAACTGAGCCAACTGGCGCGTCACCGCTTCCAGGTCTTCCCAGCGCCGCACATCCACTAAGTGCGTGGCAATGCCTAAAGATTGCAAGCGATTAGCCGTCGGTTCATGAAAAAGACTTGCACCAATGACCACATCGGGTTTCAGGGCTACAATCCGCTCTAAATTTGGCTGCACCCGTCCTTCACTCACCTTGGGTAAACGCGCCAATTCCGGCTGCTTTTCCAGCAGGGAACTTCCCGGCACCCCCACCAGCCGTTGCCCATCTAAGCGGTGCAAAATATCCGCCGTTAACGACGTCAGCGCCACTACCCGCCGATAGGGTTGCGCCCAAGCTACTGTCGCACTTGCCAACAGTATCCCCAGCGCCAGCGCCCTACGCCGCACCCAAAGCCGCATCACTATTGACTCCTTATGTCGTAACCTAACCCCAGTTTATTGAAAATAAAATTCAAAAGCAATAAATGACAGCCAAGTTATCCACGCTTGTTGTCCAGCGGGTCGCAGGGCAAAGTCCCCCTGTTGAAGGTTACTTAGCTGTAGAGCAACTATCGTCAAACCCGCAGAAGCCTGGGAGATTACGGTAAGCGAATGCCATCCATCAGCCGCAGTACGCGCCTGCCCTCGATACCCCGCACATTGATGTCCCATGAGTCGTAGAAAAATGACTGTCGCACCGACACCCCTGGCTCATAACGGAACACATCCCGGAGCGTTTGCGAATTGCTGCGTTCAATGCGCTTGCGGTCAATGACTGTCACCGATGCGGGCGAATCGTCCACTCGGCGCGGCGTGCGGGTGACCACTGTGGTGATAGAGTCTTCATCTACAGCAGGGGGACCGGCCAACTGTGCGAGGAGACAGGCGCGAGAGAATTCGGCGATACCTGCTTGCCACAGGGGATAGGGCGGTTGCGCCATTGCTGGGTTCAGCACAGCACTCCATCCCATCGCTGTTAGCAGAATTTGTAAGCAACCCCGTCGCAGAGTCATGACGCAGTACTCGTTTTGTTTAGTTCCCACAATTTAGCTAATTGCTCCCTGGTACTGCAGAGTCTGATGAGTTTACACAGGGTAGTTTCCCGTGAAACTCTTACAACCGATGCCCGCAGGCCGGACAAAAGCGAAACTCACTTTGAATGGGGGCACTACAAGCGGGACATTCCGTGCGCTGGCGCGGGCGCTCCGGCAACCCAAACATCTGGTCATTACTATGCCCCGGCTTCACCATGGGGTAGCAATTCTCCGTGGGATTTACATGCACATCCATCAATACCGGCCCTGGATACACCAGCATTTCTTTGAGCGCTGATTCCAGCTCATCCCGCCGCCGCACCAGCATCCCCTTGACCCCATACGCTTCCGCCAGCTTCACAAAATCTGGCATGCCCGCTTCCATGGCCGAGTGGGCGTAGCGCTCCTGGTAAAACGCTTCCTGCCACTGGCGCACCATCCCCTGCCAGAAGTTGTTGATAATTACTGTCTTCACGGGCAATTGGTACTGCACTAGCGTCCCCAGCTCCTGGATGTTCATTTGCACACTGGCATCGCCGCTAACGCAAATGACTTGAGCATCCGGTAGGGCCACTTGGACGCCCATCGCCGCCGGCAGCCCAAACCCCATCGTCCCCAAGCCGGAACTGGAAATCCACCGCCGGGGACCGCAGTTCAAAAACTGAGCCGCCCACATCTGATGCTGGCCCACATCCGTCGTGTAGTAGGCATCGGGCGCCAGTTGTCCCAACGTCACAATCACTTCCTGGGGCGAGAGCCATTCCCCTTCCCGGGGCACCACCAGTGGGTAATCCTGGCGCCAGGCGGCAATCTGGGCTAACCAGGGCTTCGTGCGCTCAGGATCAGGCTGCGGCCCAGTCTGCAAATACTGCAACCAATCCACCAGCACCTGCCGCACATCCCCCACAATCGGCACATCGGGCGGGCGATTCTTCCCGACTTCCGCCGGGTCAATGTCCACATGGATCACCTTGGCATGGGGCGCAAATTCCGCCAGTTTCCCTGTCACCCGGTCGTCGAATCGTGCCCCCAACGCAATCAACAAATCGCACTGGCTCACGGCAAAGTTAGCGTAGGCCGTCCCGTGCATCCCTAGCATTCCTACCGACAACGGGTGCTGCTCGTCAAACGCGCCCTTACCCATCAAAGTCGTGGTCACGGGAATCTGGAACCACTCCGCCAATTGCTGAATTTCCCGGTGCGCGCCTGCCGCAATCGCCCCACCCCCCACGTACAGCAAGGGCCGTTTCGCTTCTAGCAATAGTCGGCTCGCCTGAGCAATCTGGCGCGGATTCCCTTTCACCGTGGGCCGATACCCCGGCAACTTCACCTGCCCCGGCATGACCGGCACATAGTCAAACTGCTCTTCCCCCACATCCTTGGGAATGTCAATCAACACGGGTCCTGGGCGTCCCGTACTGGCAATGTAAAACGCTTCCGCCACAATCCGGGCCATATCGCGGGGGTCGCGCACCACATAGGAATGCTTAACAATCGGCAACGTAATTCCAAAAATGTCCGTCTCTTGGAACGCATCACTACCAATGGCCGACCGCCGCACCTGCCCGGTGATCACCACCATGGGGATGGAGTCCATGTGCGCCGTGGCAATTGCCGTTACCAGATTTGTCGCCCCCGGCCCCGACGTCCCAAAACAGACCCCCACCTTTCCCGTCGCCCGCGCATAGCCGTCTGCCCCGTGTCCCGCCGCTTGCTCGTGCCGCACCAGGATATGCTGCATCTTGCCTTCAGCTTCCCAGCGGTAGAGTTCGTCATAGACCGGTAAAATAGCGCCGCCAGGATACCCAAAAATATGCCGCACACCGTGCCGGTACAGGCTATCAATCAGAGCGTAAGCGCCTGTGCAACGGCGGGGAGTCGTTTCAGCACTAGCCGGCGCAGTCGTCGCAGCCGCGGAGGTCGTCGTACTGGTCAACAAGGCAATAACAGTTGCAAAAATTACAAAACGGTTGTGTTTCCTTAGTGTAACGACCGATTTTACCGTTGTCCAGGGTACAAAACGGCCAAACTGGTCGAAAAAATTTAAGAATTTTTAAGCGTTGACCGGCCACGGCTTATCTATGCTGAAAGGGGGAAGGGGAGATGGGTTGAGGGCCAATGACAACCGCGTTGCCTGTGGTGAGCCTGGTCGATTGGACGCAGGGGACGCCCGCCCAACGTCATGAATTTGTCTGGCAAGTGGGTCAAGCGCTGGAGAAGGTGGGCTTTTTCGTTCTAGTTGACCATGGTCTGACGCCCGACCTACTGGCGGCTGCCTATGAACAGGTCGTTGCCTTGTTTGCGTTGCCCCTGGCCCAAAAACAGCGCTACGCCAAGCCCGAATGGCACGGGCAACGGGGGTATGTGTCGTTAGGGCAAGAACACGCCCAAGGCCATCCCCTGCCCGACTGGAAAGAGTTTTGGCACATTGGGCGCACCAACAATCTCTGGCCCCAGGAATTGCCGGATGTGGCACCCATCCTGACCCGCCTGTATGCCGCTTTAGTTACTCCAGGCGATTTCCCTGTATCTCGACCAGCTGCTGGACTTTTTACCCAACCTGGTGCGGGGCGGCGACACCTTGTTGCGCTTGGCGCATTACCCACCCCTACCGGCGGGATTACCCCCTGGCATCCTGCGAGCAGCGCCCCACACGGACATTAACCTGATCACCCTCCTGTGCGGCGCGACCAGTGAGGGACTCGAACTCCAGCAGCGGGATGGTACTTGGTGGCCAGTGCCCGTGCTGCCAGAAGCGCTGGTGGTGGATAGCGGCGACATGTTGCAGTGGTTGACCAATGGACTCCTGCGCAGCACGACCCATCGCGTGATGAATCCCACCGGTCAGAATGTCTCGCGCTACTCGTTGCCGTTTTTCGTCCATCCCCGGCCCGAGGTGGAGTTGACGCCATTGCCGGCCTGTGTCGCCCGCACGGGTGGGGATGCTCGTTTTGGTCGCATCACGGCTGGGGAGTATTTGCACCAGCGCCTGCAGGAAATTGGCGTCGCTGCGCCAGCCACGTGAAATAATAGACCCTGAAGACGTTGCCACCGCACCTATGATTACGGTTGAGCATCTGACCAAGCGCTACGGCTCGACGCTAGCGGTTGATGACCTGAATTTCACTGTGGAAAAGGGGGAGATTTTGGGATTTCTGGGGCCGAATGGGGCGGGAAAAACCACCACCATGCGGATGCTCACCGGCTACATGCCCCCGAGCAGCGGTACGGCGAAAATTGCCGGTTACGACGTGTTGGACGATTCGCTAGAGGTGCGGCGGCGGATTGGTTACTTGCCAGAAACACCCCCCCTGTACCGGGAAATGACGGTGGAGGGATTTTTGCACTTTGTGGCTCGTATCAAAGGGGTCAGCGCCGGCGACCGGGCCAAGCGGGTGGACTGGGCTATCCAGCGCTGCGGATTAACCGAACGGCGACACCAGTTGATCCGCAAGCTATCGAAGGGGTTTCGGCAACGGGTTGGCATCGCGCAGGCGATTGTCCATGACCCGCCTGTGATCATCCTGGACGAGCCAACGGTGGGACTTGACCCCAAACAAATTATTGAGGTGCGGCATTTGATCAAAAGCCTGGCGGGCGACCATACGATTATTCTGTCAACCCACATCCTGCCAGAAGTCAGCATGACCTGCGACCGGGTGGTGATCATCCACAAGGGGCGAGTGGTGGCGACCGATACCATTGACCAACTAGTGAACCGTTCGGATAGCCGCACCCAATATGAGTTAAAGGTGGCAGGAGATGTCCAACCGCTACTGACGGCGCTGTCCCAGTGGACGGGGGTCAAGGGCGTGCAAACCCAAAGCCAGGGCGATAGCCATGTGGTGACGGTCAGCACCGAAGGCAACACCGATATTGGGCCGGAGTTAACCGCGCTGGTGGTGCAATCGGGGTTGCGACTCTACGAAATGAACCGGCGGCGGGCCACCTTGGAGGACGTGTTTTTGCAACTGACAACGGTTGAAGAAACGGGAGATGCAGACACGGATGAATAGGAAATTCCCTGACCTGTGGTAGGATAGACGCCGGAGTTGCGGGGATGAACGTGCGCACGATTTGGGCCAATTTCGTCGCGATTTACCGCAAGGAATTACAGGGGTATTTTGCTACGTCCCTGAACTACGTCATTGCCGGGGTGTACTGGTTTGTCGCCGGGGTGTTTTATATCATCTTGTTCAATGCCGTGCAGGCCAATGTCGCCGCTCAGGATTTGCAAGGTCAAGCGGGATTGGGTGCGCCGCCGGTGGATGTCCCAGCCGTGATCCTGGAGAATTATCTGGGAGTGTTGGGGTCGCTATCGCTGTTTGTCTTGCCCCTGCTTTCTATGAATTTATTTGCCCAGGAACGCCAGCAGGGAACGTTGGAATTGTTGGCCACATCCCCCATTACTACCACTATGGTGGCGATTGGCAAACTGGCGGGGGTTTTGACGTTTTTTATTACATTGCTGCTGCCCATTGTGTTCTATGAAAGTTTGACGTTACTCCAGTCGGAACCGCCCTTTTCTTTTGGGTTGATTCTGTTAGGGCATGGGGCGCTGGTGCTACTGGCGGCGGCGATTTTGTCCTTGGGGTTGTTTATTTCCGCCACCACCGAGAGCACGCTATTGGCAGCAGTGGGTACGTTTGGGTTGATTCTGTTGCTGTGGATTTTGCAAGCGATTGCCGACCGCACGGGGGGTTGGTTAGCCAACATCTTGCGCCACTTTTCCCTGTTGCAAAACTACACCAGCTTGATCCAGGGGTCGGTCAGCAGCACCAGCATCGTCGTGTTTTTGAGTTACGTGGTGCTGGGGTTGTTTTTGACGGTGCAGTGGGTGGATGGCTTGCGGTTCCAGAGGGCGTAGGCGATGCAGGGCGTGACCAAGTTTGTCCGTAACTATTGGCCGACGTGGTTGGGCGTGGCCCTGGTGACAGCGGGCGTGGTGCTAGTCGTCGTGGGGCCGAAAAATCCCCCCTGGGGCGGCCTGGTGCTGGGAGCGGGGATTGCGCTGCTAGGCTATGCCCTGTTCCGGTTGCCCCTGTGGGACCGGCGGGCATTGGAGGTGGGGGGCAATGTCCTGTTGCGTACCCTGGCGGTGCTGGTGATTTTGGGGCTGGTGAATTTCTTGGCTGCTCAGTACCCCGCCAAGGTGGATGTGAGTGCGAACCAGCGGTTTACGTTGGCCCCGGAATCAGAACGCCTGATGCAAAACCTGAAAGCGCCGGTGCGGGTGATTATTTTTGACCAGCAGATTAACCAAGCGGCGCGCCAGTTGTTGGAGAACTACCGGCGGGCATCCCAGGGCCAGTTGACCTATGAAGTGATTGACCCCCGCCGCAATCCGGTGCTAGCCCAGCAGTTTGGGGTGCAGGGGTTTGGCGAGGTGTACCTAGAGAGCGGGCAACGCCGCGAGCGCCTGCGAGAGCAACTGAACGAGTCGAACTTGAGCAATGCCATCTTCCGGTTGACCCAACCCAACCAGGGCAAGGTGGTGTTTATCCAGGGGCATGGGGAACGGTCGCTGGAGCCAGCGCAGCCAGGGCAACGGGCAGGTTTTTCCCAGGCAAAACAAGTCTTGCAGGCGCGCAATTTTGAGGTGCAGCCGCTGAACCTGACGGAAACGCCGCAAATTCCCCAAGGCACCAAGGTGGTCGTTGTCGCCGGGCCGCAGCAGCCGTTTTTGGGGCCAGAAGTCAAGGCTTTGCAAACCTTCGTGCAGCAAGGGGGTGGTTTATTGCTCCTGCTGGACCCCCTAGAGCCGGAACGCAATGACCGGGGCCTGGGACCGTTGTTGCAACAGGCGGGGGTGAAATTAGACGGGCGGATCATTGTCTCCCAAACCGAAATCATCCAGGGGGCCGGACGCGGTGTGGCGGTGACCACCCGTTACGCGGACCATCCGATTACCCGAGATTTCGGCCAGAGTTTGGCGCTGTTTCCCATTGCCCAGCCGGTGGATTTGGTGGGGGAAGGGGAGAAAAACGGTGTGCCCTTGTTCTTGACGGGTCGGGGCATTTGGGCTGAACGCAACACCCGAGAAGAACCCTTTTTTGACCCGCAGCAGGACCGGGAAGGGCCGTTGCCGGTCGGGGTGGCGGTGACCAAGGGCAAGGGACGACTCGTCGTGATTGGCGACTCGGACTTTGCGGGTGATGGGTTGTTCAACCTGCAACGCAATGGGGATATTTTTCTCAACAGCGTCAGTTGGCTGGCCGGTCAAGACAATCAACCCCTGTCCATTCGTCCCAAGGACCCGACCAACCGCCGGTTGAACATTTCGAGGCCACTGGCGACATCGGTGAGTTTGCTGGCGCTGGTGGGGTTGCCTGGAGGCGCGCTGGTGACGGCTGCGGTGGTGTGGTGGCGACGGCGGTAAAGAGTGCTTATCCCTGCCTACACCAAATGCCCATCGTGATGGGGGGGACGGTTGATTGGCTTTACCGCTAGAGTAGGATTAGCACCCTTACCCCTGCCTATGACGGTTACCCCAGCCACGACCACGACGACCCAACTCCATCTGGCGACGCCCGCCCCGTCCCATCCTTACGAGGGGATGGCTTTGGGGTTGGTTTCGGCCCAGAGTTTTCCGGCGGTGGTGGGGATTGCCGACATGATGCTCAAATCCGCCGGTGTGCATCTGGTGGGCTATGAAAAAACAGGGAGTGGTTATTGCACAGCAGTGGTGCGGGGGGACATTGCGTCGGTGCGCTTGGCCGTGCAAGCGGGGATAGAAGCCGCGGAAACCTTTGGTCAGCACGTTTCCAGTTTGGTTTTGCCCCGCCCGTCTGCCGACTTGGAACGGGTCTTGCCCATCAGTCCCACCATGGCGGTGCTGGCGCGGTTGGGTACCCCCGATCCCGAAAACGGCCAAGCCGTGGGATTACTGGAAACACGGGGCTTTCCGGCGCTGGTAGGGGCCGCCGATGCTATGCTCAAGGCCGCCGATGTGCATCTGGTGGGTTATGACCAAACGGGTGGGGGATTGTGTACGGTCATCATCCGGGGCCCGGTTGCCGATGTCACGATCGCCATTGATGCCGGCATGGAAGCCGCCAATCGCATCGGCGAATTGCACGCGATTATGGTCATTCCCCGCCCGCTGGAGGATTTGGTGCATACGCTTCCCCAAAAAGCTGACGTTTTGCAGGAATCGCCGCCGCTGCGCTTGCCCTTGGTGATGCCCCAACGGCAGGCCGCTTGGGTGGATGTGATCGCCCAAGAGGGTTGAGAAAACCGTTAAACCGTGTAGAATGAGGGCATGCAACTGGGGCCAGGAAAAGGCAATGGCAACCGTGATGGTTGTTGAGGATCAAAAGACCCAGCGCGAGATGATTGCAGCCTTGCTCCGGCGCGAGGGTCTGCAGGTGATTGAAGCCGCCGATGGCTATGAGGCCTTTGAGATGGTCAAAGGGGGTCAGATTCCCGACCTGGTGGTGATGGATGTGGTCATGCCCCGCATGAACGGCTATCAACTGGTGCGACAACTGCGCAGCTATCCCCAGACCAGCAAAATCCCGGTGTTGATGTGTTCATCTAAAGGGGAGACCTTTGACAAGCACTGGGGCCTCAAGCAGGGAGCCGATGCCTATATCGTTAAACCTTTTGAACCCGAGGACTTGATTGGGACGGTGCGGCATTTGTTGCGAACGGCGCGGGAGTCGACCTATGGTTGAGACGGTTGGTGGGTTGGGGGAGACTGAAAGAGGCAGTCCGGTAACGGGTGTCCAGGGTGAACTGTACTTGCGGTTTGTGTTGACCTCAGGGGAGGAATTTGCCCTACCGGCGATGAGTGTCGAGGAGGTGGCGGGGATTAGTCCTGACCGGATTAGCCCTGTCCCGAATGTGCTGCCGGTGGTTCTTGGGGTGTACAACTGGCGAGGACAGGTGATCTGGGTGGGCGACTTAAGCCAATTTGTGGGATTGCCGCCTTTGAATCCCAATCGCCCTGAATTGTCGGTGATTGTGGTGGCCAATGGCGGCGTGACCTGTGGCTTGGCGGTGGAGCGGGTCATTGGCGCAGAGTTTTTAGATGTCCAACAACTGCGACCGCCGCTGAGTTCGGAGGGACCTCTGAAAACGCTGGTGCAGGGCGAATGGTCCTTGAACCAGGGGACATCGGTCTTGCGTTTACTCAAACCCCAGGCCCTGGTGGAGGCTCGGCTCTGGCAAGGGGTGGAGTAATCTACACGATTGAATAAAACGGCGAGAGGGGGTTATAAATAAAATGAGCAACAGTTGTAGATTCTTGCCGCTTCAACCCAGCAACAGGTTGTCCCCCAGGAGGAGCCATGGCCACAAGTAATTACTTGAGTGACTATGAGCGGGCCACTGGTGCGTATATCAGTGGTAATTATGCGGAAGCGGCCAGTATCACCGATGCTCTGCTACGCGAGTACGACCATGTGCCAAATCTCCACCTGTTGCGGGGGCATATTTACCTGTGTACCCAAAACTACGCCCAAGCGCGGGCGCATTACCAGCGGGTATTGGCCTTGACCGATGACCCAGAGTTGGTTGAGTACGCCCGCAACGGCATTAACGACGCTGACCACTATTTGAGCCAGCAGGGGTCTTTTGCTCCTGACCTGGTGGAGGAGGCGACCCAGCCGTTGAACGGAGAAGGGCTGGCCAATCCGTTTGTCGTCAGCGACCTGGACACTGAGACGCCCACACCGGAAACCTGGGCGTCGGAGGAACCAGCGGCGGAAAACCCCTTTGCCGGTGTGGAGACGCAAACGGAGGAGAATCCCTTTGCTGCGGTGGAGGAGGAGACAACGGACAACCTTGGGGGAGACCGCACGTTGATTTTTTCCCGGCCTACCCCTGCTTCGCCAGCGACTACACCGGTGCCCCCTGAGCCTTTCCCCGACACCGAACCCGAGGGACACACGGAGCAGGAGCCTGCTGACGCGGCGGCGGATACCCTCCTGATGGACCTAGACCAGCGGTCTCAGCGGGAAACGACCGATGAACCGGGGTTGTTCAGCTTTCAGGAGATGGCGGCGCCAACTCCAGCGGATAACACCGATGCGCTCTTGCTGCAGGCGGACTCAGCGGTGACCCGCCCTGGTCTCAAGCAGCAGCCAGCTGCCTCCGCATCTTCGGTGGGTCCGGCGCCTTTAGCGGTCAGTCCCCCTCGGCAACCGGCACGACGGATTTCTCAGTCCCTGGTGACCGGTGCGGTGGTGGCGGTGTTGGCGGGCGTTCCAGCGCTGGGGGTGCCCAACAAACCCCTGGGAGCGGTGCTGGCGGCGGTGCTGGGGGGCGGTGCAGCAGTGGTACTCGGTGGGAGCAGCGGCAGCGTCAAGACCCAGCGGGTGCGCCAGTTTTGTGAGGAATTGCGCTTGAGTTGTGAAGCTTTGGGGCGCGGGGAATTTCAGTCGGCTTTGAGCGTAGTGGGCCAAGATGAATTTGCTGAGGCGGCGGTGGCCTTTAACCAGATGCTGGCCCAGATTCAGGAGCGGTTCAAGCAACTGCAAGAGACGGCAGAGGAGGTCGAGCGTTCGCGGGAGGACCTGCAGCGCCAGGTCATTCGCTTGCTGGATGACGTGGAAGGGGCTGCGCGCGGGGACTTGACGGTGCAGGCTGAGGTCTCGGCGGACATCTTGGGGGCGGTGGCGGACTCGTTCAACTTGATTATTCAGAACATTCGCCAGATTGTGCAGCAGGTAAAGACCTCAGCCCTGCAGGTGGGGCGGAGTGCCATGGACAGCGAGTACTTTGCCCGCGAATTGTCCTCTAACGCGCTGCGGCAGGCCCAGGAGCTTGCCAGCACCCTGAACTCGGTCCAAATGATGACCGACTCGATCCAGCGGGTGGCTGAGAGCGCGCGTGAGGCGGCGGAAGTAGCCCGCAAGGCATCGGAAACAGCCCTACGGGGTGGAGAAGCGGTGGACCAGACGGTGGCTGGGATTCAGAGCATTCGTGAATCGGTGGCAGAAACTACCCGCAAGGTCAAGCGGTTGGCTGAGTCGTCTCAAGAGATCAACAAGATCGTCAACTCGATTGGTCAGATTGCCCAGCGCACCAACCTGCTGGCGCTGAACGCTAGTATCGAGGCGGCCAAGGCGGGGGAAGCGGGCCGGGGGTTTGCAATCGTGGCGGATGAGGTGCGGCAGTTGGCGGACCGAACCAGCCGCGCGTCCAAGGAAATTGAGCAGATTGTCTTGCAGATCCAGAGTGAAACCGGCTTGGTGATGACCGCTATGGAGGAGGGGACACAGGCGGTGATCCGAGGGACGCGGGTGGCGGAGCAGGCCAAGCGGGCGCTGGAGGAAATCATCCAGGTGTCGAAGCAGATTGACGACCTGGTGCAATCCATTACCGCTGACACGGTGCGGCAGACGGAGGTATCTCGGAACGTCACTCAGGTAATGCAGTCGGTGGAATTGACCGCTCAGGAGACATCCCAGGAGGCCCAGCGCGTGTCGGTGGCGCTGCAGAATCTGGTGGAAGTGTCCCGAGGCCTGCAAGCTTCGGTGGAACGGTTCCGCTTAGGCACGACCGAACCCCTCTAGCACACAGGAGTTGAGCCATGGACGCCGAACAGCACAAGCGGATTCTCGGCTACTTTCTCCAGGAGACGCGTGAGCATCTAGCGCTGTTGCAGCAGGCGGTCACGGTTTTGGAGCAACAGCGTCCGTTTCAGGCGTGGGCGCAGGTGCCGGATTGGTTCCGCGCTGCTCATTCCGTTAAGGGTGGAGCGGCCATGCTCGACCTGGAAGGGGTGCAACAGGTGGCCCTGCGGCTGGAGAACTGTTTGAAGATTTTGCGGGACTGCCCCCACCAACGGCCCGTGGCCTTGAGTCCTGAAGTGGTGGATTTGTTCCGGCAAGGGCTAGGGGCGCTGGAAACCCTGGTTCACCACGTCGAGCAGACTGGTGAGTTGCCCTTTGAAGTAGGGCAGTCGGTAGTATTGGCCCACGAGCCAGCCTTCATCCAACTGGAGGCCCTGTTGCAGATTGCGGTGCAGGGCGAAGGCCTGCCAATGACTTGGGAAACACCAGTGACAACGGCGGCAGAAGAACTGGATTTCGATGCCCTGTTTGCCGAGCTTGACCAGCCCACCAGCACGGCAGCGGTGACTCCCGAGGCTCCGGCCAACACGCCTGAAGATTTGGCGACGCTGGCAGAGCTGTTCGCCCTGGAGTCGGAAACCACATCCCCAGCCGACGCGCCCAGCGATGAAGAGTTGGGAGCTTTGGCGGAATTGTTTACCCTGGGCGAGGACCAACCGGCTCAAGCTAGCGACCGGGATGACGCGGCGGCGGACTTGCCAGCACCTGAGGTTCCGGCTGAATCAGCGCTTGACTGGGGTGATGCCAGCGCCGCGTCGGATAGAGACCAGACTGAACCTTCGACCGGGGAAATACCGGCGGAGACAGGGGATTTGAATGTGGACGCTGCGCCGACTCTGGAGGACCTGGAGGCGTTGGCTCTCGAAGAGACACCGACCCAAGAAGCTGTGGATTGGGTGACGGAAACTGAAGCTGAGCTGGCGGATTTGGACGAATCCAGCGCGACTTTGGGTGAGCTGAACCTGGAAATGGCCGAAGCACCGGCCCTGGAGAACCTAGATTTTGGGGCGACGTCAACCGAGGGCGCCCTGGATTGGCCTGCAGAACCGGGTGAAGTACCGGAGTGGTTGGACTGGGCGGAAACCGAAGCTGCTTTTGGGGAATTGAACCTAGAAGTGGACACAGGGCAGACTGTGGATGACCTGGAGACGTTGGCCCTTGACGAGGCGCTGACGCAAGCGGAGACCGAAACGCCAGAGTTGCCTGATTTGGCGGGCTTTGAGGAGGCGGAAACTGAACTCACCGGGGAGGAAGAGAGCCAGGCGCTTGACAGCGAGATGACGCTCCCAGCAGAACTGGCAACGGATGCGTCGGGGTTGCTGGGGAATACGGCGGCAGAGCTAGAAGCAGCCCTGGCGAGTTTTGCCCAGCCGGAAACCGAAACAACGACCCCTGAACCGCCGCCCGAAGGTCCTATCGCCGATTTTGACCTGGAGCAGGAATTGGCCAACTTGGACGACCTAGCGGCAACCACGGCGCCTGACTTGGCCGAGGACCTGGATTTTGACCTGTCGGAAACGGGCGAATTGACCTCGGAGGATGACCTTGGGTTGCCAGAAGTTGACGACTTGGAAGCCGTTTTGGCCCAGGACCTGGCGGCGGCGTCAGACGACGTGGGCGAACTCGAGCAATGGCTCAGCGACGTGGAGATGCCGGCGGATTTGCCCGACATTGATGCCATTGCCCAAGAGCTGAGCGTGTCTACCCCGTCAACGGCGGCGACTCCGCCGGAACCCGTGCCGACGGCTGCTGAGGAGCCGGCGACCCCGAGTAGCTCTCTCTTGGAGCAGACCATGCGGGTGCCGGTGCGCCAGTTGGACAACCTGAGCAATTTGATCGGGGAGTTGGTGGTGTCCCGCAACACGCTCAGTGAAGACCAGAACCGGTTGCGGCAGTTTTTGGAAAATCTGTTGCACCAGGCGCACCAGTTGAACGACCTGAGCCAGCGGATGCAGGACCTGTACGAGCGGTCGCTGCTGGAGGGGGCATTAAGTGCCGGTCGCAGCGGTGGTTCCCGCTTGGTTGAGGCGGGCGGGAGTACCCAGCACAGCACCGGAGCCGAGTTTGACGCCCTGGAGATGGACCGGTTTACCGGCTTTCACGTCCTGTCCCAGGAGATTGCCGAACGGGTCTTGCGGGTGCGGGAGGCGGCGGCAGACATCGAGTTTATGGTGGAAGCGATAGAAGAGGTAGTGCGCAGCTTCCAGCGGATTACAACAGGTCTGCAGGAAGGAATCAACAGCGCCCGGATGGAGCCGTTTTCGCGGGTGACAGACCGGTTGCCACGGGCGGTGCGGAACGTGGCCCTCAAGTGTGGAAAGCAGGTGCAGTTGGAAATCGAGGGCCGGGAGACGCTGATTGACAAGATGATTTTGGAAAAGTTGATGGACCCGATGACCCACCTGGTGAACAACGCCATCGTGCATGGGATCGGGACGCCTGCGCAACGAACCGCCGCCGGGCAATCGCCGACGGGACGGATTGTGATCCGGGCGGGGCATCAGGGCAACCAGACGGTGATCACGGTCAGCGACGACGGGGTGGGGATCAATCCCGACCGGGTAAAGGCCAAGGCGATTGAGCGGGGGTTAATCACCCCCGAGCAGGCCCAGTCCATGAGCAAGCAGGAAGTTTATCAGTTGCTGTTCATGCCGGGCTTTAGCACCAAGGACCAGGCGGACGAGTTTGCCGGTCGGGGCGTGGGCTTGGATGTGGTGCGCAAGAACCTGGCGGAAATCCGCGGGACGGTGGTGGTGGATTCGGAAGTGGGCAAGGGAACGACGTTCACGATTCGTCTGCCCTTGACCCTGAGCATTTCCAAGTCGTTGCCTTGCCTAGTGAGCCATGCGCGGGTGGCCTTCCCAATGGACGGCGTGGCGGACGTGCCGGTCGAGGTGACGCCGCAGATGATCACGACGGGACCGGACGGCAAGCCCTTGCTGGAGTGGGCGGGCCAGCGGATTCCCCTACGGCGCTTGAGCGAGTTGTTGCACTTTGGGCGCCTGCTGGGACGAGGGAATATCTACGGCACTAGCACCCAGGAGGGCATGGCCATCGTGGTGGTCCACAGCTTGGGACGCTACGTGGCCTTCCAGGTGGATCAGGTGCTGAGCGAGCAGGAGGTGGTCATCAAGCAACTGGGCGGGCCGGTGAAAAAACCCCTGGGGATTGCCGGCGCGACGATCCTGGGGGATGGCCGGATTATGATGATTGCCGACGTGCTGGAGCTGGTGGATTTGGCGCTGGGGCAGATGCCGCCGCCGAGTTTGCCGCTGTGGCAAGCGCCGACCATCATCGAGCCGGAGACCACCGACGAACCCACGGTGCTGATCGTGGACGATTCGATTACGGTGCGGGAGATGCTGTCCATGACCTTCAGCAACAAGGGGTATCGCGTCGAGCAGGCGCGGGACGGGCTGGAGGCCTGGGAAAAACTGCAGGATGGGTTGCCCTGCGACTTGATGTTCTGCGACATTGAAATGCCGCGGATGGACGGGCTGGAGTTGCTCTCGAAGGTGCGCCGCGACCCCAAACTCAAGGACTTGCCGATTGCCATGCTCACATCGCGGGGGGCGGAACGGCACCGGCAAATGGCGATCCAACTGGGGGCCAACGCCTACTTTACCAAGCCCTACCTAGAGGAAACGCTGCTGGAGGCGGCACGGCGGCTGTTGCAGGGGGAAAGCCTGGTCAAACCCGCCAACTAACCGCTGCCAGACCTACACTACAATGAGAATCATTATTACAGGTAGGGGGCCATGACCGCAGGAATGGATGTGACCTTGCCCAAACGGGGGTTACCGGTTACCATCATCACGGGATTTTTGGGCAGTGGCAAAACGACGTTGCTCAACCACATCCTGCAAAACCGGCAGGATTTACGGGTGGCGGTGCTGGTGAATGAGTTCGGCGACATCAACATTGACAGCCAGTTGCTGGTGGCAGTAGAGGAGGGAATGATTGAGCTGAGCAATGGCTGCATCTGCTGCACCATCAACGACAGCCTGGTGGAGGCGGTATATAACGTCCTGGAGCGGCGGGAACGGGTTGATTACCTGGTGGTGGAAACGACAGGGGTGGCCGACCCCTTGCCGATTGCCTTGACGTTTTTGGGGACAGAACTGCGGGATTTGACCCGGCTGGACTCGATCTTGACCGTGGTGGATGCGTCGGCTTTTGCCCCCGACCTTTTCCACAGCGAGGCGGCCCTGAGTCAACTGACCTATGGGGATATCATTTTGCTCAACAAAATTGACCTGGTGACCCCCGAGCGGGTGCAGGAGTTATCGCAGCGCATCGGCGAGATGAAGGCGGGGGCGCGGATTCTCCCTGTGACCTACGGCAAGGTGCCGTTGCCCTTGATCCTGGGGGTGGAATCGCCCCATGACCAACTTCAGACGTCGTCAGGGCCGCATCACCATGACCATGCGCACCACCACCATTCCCATCACTTGGAAAACGACGGGTTTGTGGCGGTGTCTTTTACCAGCGACCGGCCCTTCAATTTGGAAAAGTTTCAGTTTTTCCTGACGGACCAATTGCCGACGACGGTGTTTCGGGCCAAGGGGATTTTGTGGTTCGACCGGAGTACCTTGCGCTATATCTTTCAACTGAGCGGCAAGCGCTACAGCTTAGACGTGGACGACCGGCCCATTCCCCCGCAGAATCAACTGGTGTTTATCGGGCGGGACCTGGACCGGGAAGCGCTGCTGCGGGATGTGACCGCCTGTTTGGTCTAGGGGGGCAGCTCTAGGGCAATTTGGCCAAGAAACCCTTGGCGGAAGTCCTGCAGGAGTTTTTGGGCACAACGGTGCAGGTCGCCTCGGAAGTCCCGCTCGGCTAGGGCGGCTAGGAAACTTTCCGGCGTATGGGCCTGTGGATCCAACCGGTAGCGTCGCTGTAAACCGTCAGGGGGCTGGCGCGCCTGGGATGGCAATTCCCACAGCCGCACTAACAGCGCGCACGCGACCAGGGCGTGGTCGTAGACGGCTTCACTGATGTCGTCGCAGATTGCCAGGTGCACGGCGGCCTGCTGGTCGTCCAGGCGGGGGGGTAACAGACCTGGCGTGTCCAAGAGTTCCAAATCGCCGCCCAGGCGCACCCACTGGCATTGCCGCGTGACTCCTGCCTTAGCGGCACTGGCGGTCACCCGTCGGCCCAGCAGGCGATTGATGAGGGCAGATTTGCCTACGTTGGGACAGCCCACGACTGCGACCCGCACGGCACGCGGGAGCATTCCCCGACGTTGCCGACGGCTGTTCACGCGCTCACCCACCTGCGCTAGGGCGCGCCGGAGTTGCTCTAGTCCCTGTCCCTGGCGAGCTTCCGTGAGCAGGACGGGCCGCTCCGGGGTTTGGAGCGCTGCTAACCACTGTTGACCGACCGCTGGGGGAATCTGGTCCCGCCGGTTCAACACTACCAGACCGCTGGCGGCCACCTGCTGCAACAGGGGGTGGGTGCTACTCGCCGGAATCCGGGCATCCCGTACCTCCACCACCACGTCCACCCGCTGCAGGTGTTCCCGAAGCGCCTGAACCGCCCGCGCCATGTGACCGGGGTACCACTGCACAGGGGACAACGGCATAGAACGGCCAGGATTTACAATAGACAGAGACTCAAGCTGGTGACTTTCCTATTATCGCGAATCAGGGCGGCTGGGCATGAGCAACGACCGTATCCGCATCTACGACCTCTCCCGCGAACTGAACTTGGACAACAAGTCGGTACTGGAGCTGTGCGACCGACTGCAGGTCCCCTACAAGACCTGTAGCAGCACAATCAGCGAGCAGGATGCGGACCGGATTCGCCGCGCAGCCCAGCAGAGCCGTCTCAGTTCAGCGCGTCCCGCTTCTCGCCAAGCAGCCCCCAAGCCCGCCGAACCGACGCCACCCAAAAGCAAAGAACTGCAAATTCGCAGCTACAGTTACCGACAAAAGCCGGAAGCGCCGGCGGCGCCAACGTCGGCACCTAGTAAACCTGAAAAGCCCGAGGCACCGCTGCGCCGAGAAACGCCCCGACCCACGCCACCTCAACCACGGCCCCAGCGACCGATTTTGAAAAGCCCGGAAGCGCCGAGTAAACCAGTGGCTCCCGTGCGGCGGGAAACGCCCCCGCCGGTCCGTCCTGAACCAGAACCCAGCACGGTGGAGGTGGTGTTGTTTCCGCCTAAGGTCAAAACCGACAGCAAAGCGCCGGCCAAGCGCAAGGACCGGGAAGTGGAATTGGCCGATGAAGAACGGGAAAAAGCCAAGCTCAGCGCCGCCTTCAAGAGCAAACGCCGCCAGCGGAGCCGCGACTTTGACGATGACGAGGACTTGGACCTATTGGAACTGGAGACCACCAGCAGTAGCAGCCCAGACCCAGCCCACAGCACCGCCAGCATTTACCTGATGCGGCCGCCCAAACCTAAACCCACCAGTCCAGTGACGGTGAAACCCCAACCCCGACCGTCCAAACCGCACCGTCCTGAACCGTTGCCGGCCCGAGTCACGGCGCCACCACCGCCAGAACCTACAAAGCCCGAGTTCATCGAGGTGACCGGTAGCCTGACCGTACAGCAGTTAGCGGAACAACTGGTGGTGCCAGCTACTGAGATCATCAAAACCCTGTTTCTCAAGGGCAAGATGGTCACTGTCACCCAAACCCTCGACCTGCCCACCATCGAACTGGTTTGCCGAGAGCTAGGGGTCGAAGTTATTACGGCGGAGACCGACACCAGCACCGCCGCCCGCAAGGAAACGGAGATGCTGGAGGCCGCCGACTTAGAGAACCTGCAACGGCGCCCACCGGTGGTGACCGTCATGGGGCACGTGGACCACGGCAAAACCACCCTGCTGGATGCAATTCGCAAAACGCGAGTGGCGGCGGGCGAAGCGGGGGGCATTACCCAGCGCATTGGCGCTTACCACGTGGATGTCCCCCACGAAGGCACGACCAAGCGCATCGTCTTTCTGGACACGCCGGGCCACGAAGCGTTTACGGCCATGCGGGCGCGGGGTGCCAAGGTGACCGATATTGCCATCCTGGTGGTGGCGGCGGACGATGGGGTGCGGCCCCAAACCATTGAGGCCATTCGCCACGCCCAAGCGGCTAAAGTGCCCATCATTGTGGCCATCAACAAGATTGACAAGGAAGGTGCCCAGCCGGAGCGCGTCAAGAATGAGCTAATGCAGTACGGTTTGGTGCCGGAGGAGTACGGCGGCGACACCATCATGGTGCCGGTAAGTGCCCTGAAGGGTCAAAACCTGGACACCCTATTGGAAATGGTGTTGCTGGTGGCGGAGGTGTCCGACCTGTACGCCAACCCCGACCGTCCGGCCAAAGGCACGGTGATTGAGGCGCATCTCGACCGTACGCGGGGGCCAGTGGCGACCCTACTGGTGCAAAACGGGACCTTGCGAGTGGGGGATGTCCTGGTGGCCGGAGCGGTTTTTGGGAAAGTGCGGGCGATGGTGGACGACCGTGGTCAACGGTTAGAAGCGGCGCCCCCCTCGTCGGCAGTGGAGGTCTCTGGTTTGACGGAGGTGCCCATCGCTGGGGACGAGTTTGAGGTCTACAGCGATGAGAAACAGGCGCGGGCGGTGGCGGAGGAACGGGCGCAGCAGGAACGCAATCGGCAACTGGCCCAGCGGCAGATTACCCTGGGGACACTGTCGCAGCAGGCCCACGAAGGCCAGCTCAAGGAACTGAATTTGATTCTCAAGGCGGACGTGCAGGGGTCTGTTGAGGCCATTGTCAATGCCCTGAAGCAACTGCCCCAGCAGGAGGTGCAACTGGGGATTCTGCTGGCGGCGCCGGGAGAAATCACTGAAACGGACGTAGACCTGGCGGCGGCTAGCAAGGCGGTGATTGTGGGCTTTAACACCACCCTGGCCCCTGGGGCGCGCAAAGCGGCAGACGCTGCAGGAGTGGACATCCGCGAGTACACCATCATCTACAACCTGCTGGAGGATATCCAGGCGGCGATGGAGGGGCTGCTGGAGCCAGAACTGGTGGAAGAGTCCTTAGGTCAAGCGGAAGTGCGGGCGGTGTTCCGTCTCGCCAAGGGGGTGGTTGCCGGATGCTACGTGCAATCTGGCAAGCTCCAGCGCAACTGTTTGATGCGGGTGCGGCGCAACGGCCAGGTGGTCTGGCAAGGCACGCTAGATTCCCTGCGCCGGCACAAGGACGACGTGCGGGAAGTGGCCGCCGGGTTTGAGTGCGGGGTGGGCTGTCAGGATTTCCAGGACTGGCAGGAAGGGGACGTGATCGAGGCCTATACGCGGGTGACCCAGCGGCGCAAGCTCACCGGTACAACCGCCTAGGCCTGCATCTGCTGGAACCACTGGTGCAGTTGGGCCAACTGTTGTCCTGGTGGCAAGGTTGCCAGGCCCCGCACCGTAATTTTGCCAGGGCGATAGACGAAGCGGGAATGCAACTGGGGAGACAGCCGCCGTAACAGCTCCTGCCAGGCCGGCTCCGCCATGCCAGTTTCCAAAATCACGTGGGGCGCCTCGGGACGGATGCGCCGGATGCCCATTTGTCGGGCCAACAATTTCACCCGCATCACCAGCACCAACTGCTCGACCGGCGGGGGAAGTTCACCGTACAGACGGCACCAGGCGCTAGTGATCTGGTCAATGTCGGCCTGGGTTGTGGCAGCGGCCAGGTCGCGGTAGGCTTGCAATTTCAACTCCACGTTGGGCATGTAGCTGGCCGGGATAAAGGCGGTCACGTTCAAATCAATTTGGGTGTCATCCACTGTGGGAATCTGGCGGCCCCGCAGTTCTTCGAGGGCCTCCTGCAACATCTCCAAGTACAGGTCAAATCCAACAGCGGCAATATGTCCCGATTGCTCTGGCCCTAGCAGGTCGCCCGCTCCCCGAATGTCCAGGTCCCGCAGCGCTAGTTGGTAGCCAGAACCCAGATGGGTAAATTCTTGGATGGCCTGCAAGCGGGCCTTGGCTTCATCGGTGAGCTGTTCATTTCCTGGAAACGTCAACCAGGCATAGGCTTGCACTCCCGTGCGTCCCACCCGACCGCGCAGTTGGTAGAGTTGGGCCAACCCAAACCGGTGCGCGTCCTCCACAATGATGGTGTTGACGCGGGGAATGTCCAGCCCCGATTCCACGATGGTGGTGCAGACCAGGATGTCCGCCTCGCCGTTGCTAAACGCCAGCATGGTTACCTCCAATTCCTCTGGGGGTAACTGCCCATGCGCGACCAGGATTCTCGCGGTCGGGAACATCTGGCGAAGCTGGGCGACGGTGGTTTCCATGCCCTCGATGCGCGGCACCACGTAAAACACCTGTCCGCCCCGGTCGAGTTCCTGGGCAACGGCGGCGCGAATCGTCTCTGGCTGGTAGGGCACCAGACGGGTTTTGATCGGGCGGCGGGAAGGCGGGGGCGTGTTGATTAAACTCATGTCCCGCAACCCCGAAAGCGCCATGGACAAGGTGCGGGGAATCGGTGTGGCGGTTAGAGTCAGCACGTCCACCGACGTCTTCATCGCCTTGATTTTTTCCTTGTGGTTGACCCCAAAGCGCTGCTCCTCGTCCACCACCAGCAGTCCCAAATCCCGAAATTGAACTTCAGGGCTCAGCACCTGGTGCGTTCCCACCACGCAGTCAATTTCACCGGTTTTGAGCTTGGCGATGATTTGCTTGCGCTCCTGAGGACTGCGGAACCGGTTCAGCAGAGCAACGTGAATGGGGTAGGGGGCAAAGCGCTCCTTGAGGGTGTGGTAATGCTGCTGGGCCAAGACCGTCGTGGGGGCTAAAAACGCCACCTGTTTGCCCGCCATCAGCACTTTGAAGGCCGCCCGGATTGCCACCTCCGTCTTGCCAAACCCCACGTCGCCGCAAATCAAACGGTCCATGGGCCGGGGCGATTCAAGGTCCGCTTTGACGGCTTGAATGGCCTTGGCCTGGTCGGGGGTCAAGGGGTAGGGGAACGAGTCTTCCAACTCCTGTTGCCAGGGCGTATCAGGGGGATAGGGCGGGCGGGTTTGCGCGGCGCGTTTGGCGTAGAGTTCTAGCAAATTGACCGCCAGTTTTTTCAAACTCTTGCGGACTTTCTCGCGGGTTTTTTCCCAAGCTTTGCTGGCCAAGCGGTGTAATTCCGGTTTGGCACCCCCGGCGCCGCGATAGGGCGACAGCACCCCCACCTGGTCCACCGCCACGCGCAATTGGCCATCGGCATATTGCAACACCAGGTACTCCCGCGTTTGGTCCCCCACCTGCAAGCGTTCGAGACCCAGAAATTGCCCACAGCCGTGATGCCGATGAATCACATAATCGCCCGGTTGCAGCCGGTTGGGGTCGAGCGTCAGGGAGCGGGTCGAGCGGCGACGGGGCTGCAATGTCGGTGAGCCGAGCCGGTGTTGCCCAAACAATTCCCGGTCCGTGACCACCAACAGCCCCAATCGGGGGAGCCACAGGCCCTGCAGTTCTGCCAGACCGCTGTATTTCAAAACCACTGGCATCCGCTCTCGCCCTAAACGTTCAATCGCCGCTAAGTCCTGGGCATTGGGCACCACCTGCACCGGACAATCGTGCTCCTGGAGCACGGCGGCGCAACGCGCGGGCTGGGCTGACAAAATCCACGTGCGACAGTGTTCCCGCTGTTGCCGGATGAATTGCGCCAAAGGAGCAAATTGATGCGGGTGCCGGGGAATCGGGCGAGTTTCTAGGTTGATGCCAGCGCCGGTACTCCATTCGTAGCAGTGGATTTGTCGGTAGGACGCGAGTCGGGTTTGGAGCGTCTCCCAATCCCAGTGCTGGAGCGGTGTGTCGGGTTGCCATTGCTCTTGGGCATGTTCCCACCAGCGCTGGTGGTGCTGCTGACACTGGAGCGGTTCATCCAGCACCACCAGCACCTGCGCCGGGAGATAGGCCAGCAGGGAATCCATCTGGGGAAACGCCTGTCCCAAAAACCGTCGGTAACCCGTCAAATCGGGCACCAGGTCTGGCAGTTGCCAGCGCACCAACGCGCGATAGTCCACCGGTGCGACCCACACCTGGTCAAGGGGCGTCAAGGGGCGTTGGGTTTGGGGGTCAAACGCCTGCAGCGTTTCCAGCGCATCGCCCCACCACTCCAAGCGAATAGGCCACTCCTGGGTCACTGGATAGACATCCACAATGTCTCCCCGCCGGCTCCACTGGCCTTCGGTTTCAACCTGGTCCACCCGTTCATAGCCCAGCGCCGTGAGTTTTTGACTCAGGTCCTCGAGGGAGGGGCAACTAGCTTTGGTCAGGGTAAGGCCGATGGAGTCGAAGATGGATGCCGGAGGGAGATGGGGTTGCAGCGCCCGGTCAGTGGTGACCAAGACGGCAGGGGGCTGGCCTGTTTGGAGTTCCCGGAGCACTTGCCATTGTGCCCATAGCACCTCCGGTTCAGGGTCAAAGGGTTCGTAGGGCGAGGCTTCCGTCGTGGGATAACTGCCCACTCGCAACTCCCCCATCTGTTCTGCCAAGGCCGTCCACTGGGCTGCTTCCTCTAAATTGGCTGTGATGACCAGTAACGGTTGACAGACAAGGCGGGCCAGAGCGCTGACCAACAACACCTTTCCCAAGCGGGGTAAACCGGCCAGCACCAGGGGCTGTTCAGAAGACAGGGACTGCGCCCACGTTTGCACCAGGGGGAGTTGCGCTAGGTATTGACACAGAGAAGCACAGGTCATCCTAGAGCCAACCGACCAACATCAACGCTAGACCGCGCGAATGATCAATAGAATCATGCCCACAATCAAAGCCACCGTACCACCCGTGATGATGGACTAGCCGGTCATTGGCCTTTTGATAGGTTTCCATGCGGTCATTGAACTTCGTCACTTCCACCCGCAGTTCGGATAGGTCTCGGGCGATGGTTTCTACCCGTTGGTTGGTCTGTTCTACTTGCTGGGCAAGTGACTCCACCCGCTGATTGGTCTGCTCCAGTTGGTGAGCGAGTGATTCCACCCGTTGGTTGGTCTGTTCTACCTGCTGGGCAAGTGACTCTACCCGCTGGTTGGTCTGTTCCAACTGATGGACTAACGTTCCCACCTGTTGGGCTAGGATTTCAATTTGCCGCGTGTTTTGAGCAACGTTTTCAGCAATGGTTTCCAGCGTAATCGGACTGCTCATGGGGCTAGCCTCTGTACCACTCCCATCTTAAATCACCGCATCAAACCCACCAGATGCAACGGTCCCCATCCCGTAATCCACTCGACCAGCAAAGCTAAAAAACCGAGCATCGCCAAGCGCCCATTCCAGACCTCCGCCGTCGGCGTCAGGCCCCATTCCCAGCGCTCCTGGGGGTAAATCTTCACCGGTTTTTGGACGTTAATGACCTGGTTGAGCAACACCGGTGGCGCTGCAACGGCTTCTATCACTGCCTCGGCCAAATCCTGAATAAACCGGGGATGGGTATTGAGCGCGGGCACCCGGTGGAAGTTGATAATCCCGCTGTGGTGAGCCAACTCCCGGTATTCCTGGTCAATTTCCTGCAACGTTTCAATGTGCTCCGACACAAAACTGATGGGAATCACCAGCAAATCCCGCACCCCTTGAGCCGCCAACGCTGGAATCACATCCTCTGTGTAAGGTTTGAGCCATTCTACGGGTCCCACACGACTTTGGTAAGCCAGCGTGTAGTCATTGGGACGGTCAAGCGCTCGCACGATGAGTTCCACCGATTTTTCAATCTGCGTTTGGTAGGGGTCGCCCTCCTGGTCCACATAACTGCGGGGGACGCCGTGGGCGCTAAACAACAAATGGACGTGCTCAGGCGCCGGCAAGGCGTCAAGCGTTTGACGAATCAAATCAACCATCGCTTCAATGTAACCCCGGCGCTGGTACCAGTAGGGAATCACCGTGTGTTCAACCTGAGATAAATAAGTACCTGCCTGGCGCAGCCGTTCCAACAACCGCAGGCTCGACCCGCTAGTGCTGATGGAGTAGTGGGGATACAGGGGTAAAATCACCAGTTTTTTAATCCCATCCCGTTCCATGGCCGCCAACGCCTCTTCCGTAAACGGGTGCCAGTAACGCATCCCCACATAGACGCGCGCCGGGCAACCCATCTGGTGTAATTGCTGCTCTAGAGCCTGGGCCTGCTGTTCGGTAATCCGGCGCAGGGGCGACCCGCCACCAATCCGGCGATAGTTTTCACAAGAGCGCCGGTGACGCATCGCAGCAATCAACCAGGCCAGCGGCTTTTGCAACCAGGGAAACGGCAACCGGATGATTTCCGGGTCCGCAAACAGGTTGTAAAGAAACGGCCGTACATCCTCTAATTTTTCCGGCCCCCCTAAATTCAGCAATAGAACACCCAACTGCTGGCCCACGACCCCTGCCCCAGTCCTGCGATTTTTTACATTTATTTAAGTTTAGCCTAATTTTTTTCACCTGCCAGCCGCAGCTTTACCAGCGCAGCAGGGCCGCCATCCCGCCCATCTCTTTGAGTAAGCGCTCCTCCGCTGCGCCCCGCACAAATTCCAGTTCGGTCCCGTAGCTCGCTGCCAGCGCTAGGACGTGCTCCCGCAGAGCGACTGCTTCCGGCTGTGCACACACCACCTGGGCAATCTCCGGCGTTGCCGCCACAAACCCGTCTTCGGGACAGCGCCAGACCGTAATATCCAACGACCAGGGCAAAATCCAGCGCCGTACCCGTCCCAGTTGGAGCGCATCCAACACCGGGTCAATGCCCCACAAACCGGGCTGTTCCTGCACTTGGTTCAACAGCGCCAGTTCCTGTTGCCGCTCCACCTCGCAGAGCACCGGTTCCACCCGCCGCCAGATTTGGTCAATCGCTTCCTGATGCGCTTCTGGCCACAGGGGCAACCGGCTTACCACCCGTTGCTGCAACCGCCGGCTTAGGTAACTTTCGAAATGTCCTGTTTGCCAGTGCTCACCGATCAACACCAACCGCCCAATCCGTAACCGTTCGACGGTTTGTTCCAGCAGATGCGCCAGCCGGTGATAAAACGCATGCAACCAAGCATCTACCCGCGCCGCCGTGCGTTCCTGGAGCGAAAGTTTATCGCAGCGCCCGCCCGGGGTAGCCGAACGCGCCCGCCAGGTTGCCGCAATTCGCTCACTCAAGGTCTGGAGTTGTTGCCACTCGTCTTGGCTGATACCTGTCAATAACTCGTCTTCTTCCCGAATTTCATCCAAAAAAACTTCAAAAAATCGCCAGCGCGCTCCTTCGAGCAGCAAAATTCCCGTGCGTTCGTACTCATCCACCGCCAGCCACAAGGGGGTGAAATAGGGCGCACCGTAACGTGCTTCCACCCGTCCCTGGCGCAAATCTACCACCGGCAACTCCACCTGCAAATCTAACCGTTCCGTATGGAGATGGCCATGCCCATCCCGATAGGCAAAAAGGGCAAGGGTACGAGCGTGGGGCCATTCAGCCTCCAACAGGGCATACACCTGGTCGTACAATGGCTGGTCCCGTTTCCCGTGACGGTCCCGAATCTCCGGCAGATGCTTCAAGGTTTGGTCAATGCGTTTGAACCAGGCGCCATTGGCGTTTTCCGGTTTGGCAGGGTTGACATCAGCATACAGGGATAAGACGCCTTCTTCAGCACTCGCCGCCCACTGCCGTAACCGCTCCAACTGGCTTTCAATCGTCAACATCTCTCCCTAACCCACCCACTGACGATAACCGCAACCGAACTAGCTTTTACTCCGCCTCATGACCAGCCGCCAGCAATTGCCGGTATTCGGGACTTTGGCTCCAGCGGTCAATCTCTTGGGCGCGCAACACCGGCACGGGATGGGTCAAGGGCAACGACCGGGTGAGCTTCAGCCAATTCCACCCCTGCTGGTCATAGGCCCGCGCCTGCGCCAAGAATGCTTCACCGTTCAATTGCCCGGCCAGACTCGGCGAACCACCGGCCAGCTTCATCAACACATTCACCACTACCTGTACATCCTGAGCCACCAGCAACGCCGCCCGGTCACAACTCAACTCCGCACAGCGCAGCCACTGCAACAATGACGCCTGCAACCCCTGGGCCAACCACAATCCCCAGTTGGGAATCTGTCCCGCCGCCAGCACCAGCAAATTTGCCAGCGTCAAGTACACCCCATGCTCACACTTCAAATGTCCCAGTTCATGGGCCATCACCGCCTGAATCTCCGCCGGCGTCAACAGCTCCACTAGACTCGTATGCAGCACAATAAACGGTTTGTGGCCCTTGACTGCTAGGGTATAGGCATTGGGTTGGGGGTGCTGGCGTACATACAACTGCGGTACATCAATGTCTAAAATACGACAGGCTTCCTGCAGCAATTCATACAGCCAGGGCAATTGACGAACCCCCACCTGCACAGCGCTGGCCATGTTTTCCAGATAGAACCATTCTTGAGCCGCCGTCCCCAGGGTCAATCGCATTAGCATGTCCAGGCCGGGAATTCGCTGCAACGCCTGAGTGGCTTCCCGGTCGAGCGGGTGACGAAACTGCTCTGCCCGTAGCCCCAGCAACCGCCGCTTTTGGCCCATGGCTCTTGTGTTTGACAAAGACATCACGTCCAGTCTAGCACAGGCGAAAAACCGGCTTTTTGGCTCTATACTGGCAGGAAAGCCACCGGGAGCGCCCGACCATGCGATGGCCAGTTTTAACCGTGCTAGCGAGCTTGACCCTGCCAATGAGCTGGTACCCTTCCAGTTGCGGCCCATAGGCATAGAACGGGCAGTCCGTCGGCAAAATCAAACCCCCTTTGTGCCCTTGGCGATGCCGGTGAAGTTGAACTTGGTCAGGGAGTTGCTCAAGCCCAAGGTTCCCCCACAAACCCTGCAAAGCCTGGATTTGAGTTCGCCGATTAGTTTAACGGTTGCCAATTCCGTCATTCCCGACAAGGCTTTTCTCGGTTTTTTTCTACCTGAATACGTCGCTCCCTATAAAAACAGCGCCACCCTTGCCGGCAACGCCGCTCAGCTCCAAGTCTTTTTGAATGCCCTGTCGCCGGGATGGTATGTCTTTGATTTCTACATTGACACTTACCAAGAAATGAACCTGAAATTTATCAAGTTTGCAGCCGATGGGGATGCGCAAGAGCGACTGGTTAAACCAGGCAAAGGTCAGCACCAACTTTTTGTAAGTCAAGTCACCAAACCCGGTTGGTATGTATTTCAGTTGTCCCAGGATATAAGGAGTATGGAATTTTTATCGGGTTGATATGTCGCAGGTGAAATGAACACTCCCTGGGTCGGTTCAGCTCAACTAGCTCCATCCCGACTGCTTTTGTGGCTCAGCACGCTGGTGTTGGGACTAGGGGCAATCGTGGTGCTCTGGCCGGGATGGGTGGTGGTGCAAACGTCATTGCGTCCTGGATGGCACTGGCAAAATTACGTCTCTGCCTGGCAACAAGCCCAGCTTTTACCGGCTTTTATCGTTTCAGCGGTTGTAGCGGTCGGCGTGGTCATCACTCAAGGCTTGACTTCAGTGCTGGCCGGGTATGCGCTGGCTCGCTACCAGTTCACCGGGAAAAACCTGGTTTTGGCGTTGGTAATTGCCAGTATTGTAGTGCCGTTGCCGGTGCTGGTGATCCCGGTTTTTCTCATCCTGAAAACGGCGGGGTTACTCAACACGATATGGGCCTTAATTCTACCCAGTAGCGCCAGTGGATTTAGTATTTTTTTACTGCGCCAATACTTTCTCACGATTCCGGTGGAACTCGAAGCCCAGGCAATGATTGATGGGGCCAAACCCTGGCAAATTTTATGGGAAATTATCTTGCCCTTGTCGCGCCCAGCCCTGGTCACGGTGGGATTGCTGGCCTTTATCGGGGAATGGAATGACTTATTCAAACCGCTGGTGTTTACCACTCGTCCCGAACTGCGCACGGTGCAGTTGGCGTTGGCCGGTTTGCAGGAGCAATTCACCAGCGACTGGGCAGTTTTGATGGCGGCTATTGTTCTGGCGACGCTCCCGATTGTCGTGCTCTTTTTGTGGGGGCAACGGGCGCTGCTACAGGGGATCGCCACTGCTGGTCTCAAGGGCTAGCGGAGTTAACAAGGTTACAGCAGGCCGGGGGCATAGGGTGTCATAATAAAAGGATGGTTTATCCCCCATGGGCCGAAGTCATGGTTTACCGCAGCTGGTTATTGACGTGGTTATTGGGGATACAACACCGGCTAGGCCAAGGCTGGCATCAACTCTGGCAGTGGTTGCGCTGGTTGTGGTTTCGACCGCCGGCGCCACCGGCGCTAGCCACCAGTACCCTGACCACTGCATCGCCACCCAAACCCTCCTGGCGGCAATGGCTACAAAAACTCTGGCAAAAACTCCGGCGTTTTCCCTTGCTGGGCGCTGCTCCGAAACCGGAATCTTTGCCTGGTGCGACGCCCGCCCGACCCTTACCCATCATTGCCCCCTCACCTGTCTTGCCTGAACCCACCCTGGAAGTTCCCTCCGTCGTGGAAAGTTACGAACCCCACTGGCTCGAGCAACTGCTGCGCTGGTTGGATGAAACACTGTATTTCTGGGAGTGCAAGCTGCGGGACTTCTGGCATTGGCTGCGGGGATTTCTCTTTGGTTAGGAGCCGACTAGGCGCACCGTATCGCGGATGATCAGAAAAACGCCCAACCCCAGCAGGAGTAGCAGCCCTGTTTGCACAACGCTTTCCTGCAGCTTGGGAGGCAAGGGACGACCGCGCAGGGCTTCAATTCCCAGTAGAAGTAATTGACCCCCATCCAACGCTGGCAAGGGCAAGATGTTGATGACCGCCAGATTGATACTAATCAATGCGGAAAACTGCAGTAGGTTCTCCCAGCCTGATTGCGCCAACCCCGCTCCCATGGCCACAATGGCCACGGGTCCGGCAACCTGGTCGGCGGTTTGTTGGAAATGCTGCAGTAGTTCCCAATAGCCGCGCAACGTACTGCTTAGCAATCGGTAAAACTCCTGCGCTCCCAACCCAATGCCGTCCCACAGATGGCGCGCATGGCGTATCTGTACCTGAACATTTTCTTGCAACTGCACACCAATCCGGCCACGACCGCTGGGCGCCAATTCGGGAACCACCGTCACCGTCAAGCGAGTTTCCTGGCGCTGAAGCTCCAGCCGAACGGGTTGATTAGGACGGGATTGAATCGTCTGCACCACGTGGTCCACAGCGGCTTTGCCGGTTGGGAGAGGGGTTCCGTCCACCGCCACGATGACATCGCCCGCTTTCAAGCCGGCGCGTTGGGCGACCGGACTCATTTCCACCGCAATCTGGGGCACCCGCACGCCCGGTTGATAGACCAGTTGGGGTAGGCCAGCGGTCAGCACCTGGGTCGTCAAGATAACGTAGGCGAACACCAGATTGGCCAGGACACCAGCGCTCATCACCCAGGCGCGGTCCTGAATCGGGCGGTTGCGCAACAGGTTGGGGTCCTGACTAGAGATCGGACTATTGGGGTCGTCATCGGGAAATCCCACGTATCCCCCTAGGGGAATTGCCCGCACTGCGTATTGCACCTCCTTGCCCTGGTAGGACCACAGGGCCGGGCCAAACCCTAGGGAAAACTGGCTCACCCGTATCCCCAGGAGCCGCGCTACTAGGAAATGCCCCAGCTCATGCACCAGAACCAGCAGGGCTAAAACCCCAATCGCCGCCACAACAGACATGCAATCCGCGCCCCCAATGTCCTATCCGACCTATCTTAACCCAGTTTCGCCCGGGATGGGGTTGGATACCAGACGCCAGGGATTTGCGGTACATTAAAGGATGTAAACAAACGGGGTATTGACCCGCACCCACTGTTTGAGATACTGCACTTATGTTTACCAAACAAGTAACCGACTCTCCGTTGTTCAAGTGGTTCGACGAACGCTTGGACTTGACGGCGATTTCTGACGATGTTGCCAGCAAGTATGTACCCCCCCATGTCAATATCTTTTACTGCTTGGGTGGCATTACATTGACTTGCTTTTTAATCCAGTTCGCCACGGGGTTCGCCATGACCTTTTACTACCGGCCCACGGTGGCGGAGGCGTTTAACTCAGTGGCCTATATCATGACCGAGGTGAATTTCGGCTGGTTGATCCGCTCGATTCACCGCTGGTCGGCCAGCATGATGGTGCTGATGATGATCCTGCACGTATTTCGCGTGTACCTGACCGGCGGCTTCAAAAAACCCCGGGAGTTGACCTGGGTTACGGGCGTGGTGCTGGCGGTGCTGACTGTGTCGTTTGGGGTCACCGGCTACTCCCTGCCCTGGGACCAGGTGGGCTACTGGGCGGCCAAGATTGTGACGGGTGTGCCGGAGGCGATTCCGGTGGTCGGTCCGATGCTGGTGGAGCTGCTGCGCGGGGGCGTGGCGGTGGGCCAGGGAACCTTGACCCGCTTCTACAGCGCCCACACCTTTGTCCTGCCCTGGTTGACGGTGGTGTTCATGCTGATGCACTTTTTAATGATTCGCAAACAGGGCATTTCTGGCCCCCTATAAGCTGACGCTGTGTTAGGCTAATCCCATCTGCAAGGAGAGTCCTATGTCCAATATCAAAAAACCGGATTTATCCGACCCCAAACTGCGCATGAAACTGGCCAAGGGTCTGGGTCATAGTTCCTACGGGGAACCGGCCTGGCCGAACGACTTGCTGTACATCTTCCCCATCGTGATCATGGGGACGTTTGCCTGCATTGTCGGCTTGGCGGTGCTCGACCCCAGCATGATCGGTGAGCCGGGTGACCCCTTTGCCACACCCTTGGAAATCCTGCCGGAGTGGTATTTCTATCCCACGTTCCAGTTGCTGCGCATCCTGCCCAACAAGCTGCTAGGGGTGCTGGCGATGGCGTCGGTGCCGGTGGGTCTGGCGCTGGTGCCCTTTATCGAGAACGTCAACAAGTTCCAAAACCCCTTCCGGCGACCGCTGGCGACCACGGTGTTTTTGGTGGGGACGCTGGTGACGATTTGGCTGGGGATTGGGGCGACGTTGCCCTTGGATAAGGCCCTGACATTGGGCTTGTTCTAGGTCTGACGGGAATACCGTGGCGGTGGGGAGTTGGGCGGCTTCTCACAGCTACGGTATGCCTTTTGGTAAACTGGGTGACAATCGAGTGGGGCAAACGCGATGGATATCATCTCTCTGGCTTGGGTGGCCTTGATGGTAAGTTTTACGTTTTCGATTGCCCTGGTGGTCTGGGGGCGCAACGGGTTCTAGGGTATGACCGACGCCTACCGGCAGGGCCTGCGGGCGATGGAAGCAGGGCGCTATCGGGAAGCGGTAACGGCGCTGAAATCGGCTTTAGAGGCGCAGCCCCATGACCCGCAGATTAAACTTTGGCTGGCGATGGCCTACGAAGCGCTGCAGGAGTGGGGGCTGGCAAGGGACCTGTGCCGGGAGTTGACCACCCACCCAGACCCGAAAGTCCGTCAGCAAAGCCAGCAAGTGCTCTACATCCTGGAGGCGCCCCGATTGCGCCGGCGGTCAGAATGGGTGAATCGAATTCCCTTGCTAACCGAGGAAGCAGCGGTCCCCTGGCGGGTGGGGATACCGAAAAAAGTGAAACCACCAGAGGAAGACCTGCCGCCGCCCCGTTCCGTGGCCCAGAGCAATGGCTTTGTTCCCCTGGCGTTAGGCGCCCTGCTTATCCTGCTGGTATGGTGGGGCTGGGTCGGGTAAATGCCAGGAACGCTCTACGGGGTCGGCTGCGGCCCCGGCGACCCTGAGCAAATAACCATCCAAGCCTGGAAACTCCTGCAGCAAGTGCCGGTGGTTGCGGTGCCCCAGGGGTCGAAACCAGACCTGGGTATCGCAGCCCAGATCGTTCAACCCTGGTTGCCCGCCAGCACTCAGCTTCTCCCACTGGAATTGGCCTTTAGCAGCGACCCGGCCTTGACAGAGGCCCGCTGGCGCCAAGCCATTGCCCAGCTTTTGGTTCCCCTGCAACAGGGCCTGGACGTGGCCTTTGTCTGCGAGGGGGATAGCACGTTCTACAGCACTTTTGGGATGCTGACCCGTTACTTGCCGCCGGACATTCCCCGGCGTTGGATTCCAGGGGTATGTTCTCCTTGTGCGGCGGCGGCAGCGCTAGGGATGCCGTTGGTACAACAGCAGGAACGGTTGCTGGTGGTGCCGGCTCTGTATCACCTGGAGCAGTTGGCAGACGCCTGCGCCAGCGCCGAAGTGGTGGTCCTGTTGAAAATGGCCCGTTATTACCGGGACATCTGGCGGTGGTTGCAGACCCAGGATTTGTTGACCCGCAGCTATGTAGTGGAGTGGGTGGGCTGGCCCCACCAAAAAATCTACAGCGATCTACGGGCTTACCCCGACTTGGACCTATCCTATTTCTCGCTGATGGTCATTCGGTCGTCAGGCTGAAGGAGTGGCCGCAACTGCAGGTGCGCCGGGCCTGGGGATTCTGGAAGCGAAAACTGCCCCCCACCAAGTCCTCCGTGTAGTCCAGCGTGAGACCCGCCAGCAGGGGTTGGTGTTCCCGCCGCATCACTACCTGCATCCCAGCCATTTCAGCAACGAGGTCGGTGTCCAGGAGTGCTTGGTCCAGGGGTTCCAGAGCCAAATGGTAGGCATAACCGGCACAACCGCCAGGAACCACCGCCAGCCGCAGGCGAGTTGCCACTTGACCCGTCCGGCGTTGCCACTGCTGAAGCGCTCCAAGGGCCGCTGGAGTAAGACGCATGTTGATTGTCATTGGTCAAGAAGCGCTGGTAATCGTGACCCGTTGGACCACCAGGGGCGGGCTGAAGGTGTCGTCCTGCCACGCTGCGGCTGCACCCACCACCATGTCCGCCTGCAAAATATCGTACACATTGCCGGCGATCATCGTGTCTTTCACGCGGCCTTGCACCACCCCACCCTCCACCCAGTAGCCTAGGTCCACATTCACGGAAAAATCCCCGGAAATGTCGGCGCCGCCCCCTAACACCTGGTCCACCAGCAGGCCCTTGTCCAGTTGTTGCAGCAGCTCCTGGTCCGTCAGCGTCCCCGGCTGCACCCACCAGTTCACCAGCATTGGAAAGGGCGCGCGGGTCAACCCTGGTCGAAAGCCGTTGCCAGTGCTGGTTTCCCCCCATTGACTGGCTGTGTACTGGTCGGTGTAAAAGCGGGTGAGTACACCCTGCTCAATCAAAGTCAGCGGTTGGGTCAACACGCCCTCATCGTCAAAGGGACAACCGTGCAGGGAAAGATGGGGGTCCTGCCGGCAGGTGAGACAGGGATGGACGACAAGCTGACCCCGTTTATCGGCCCAGGGAGAGGCCCCCTCCAGGACCTGTCGGCCATTGAGCGCTGCCTGCACCGGTTCCCAAAGCAAATCGGCGGCCTTGGGCGTCAACAGCACAGGCCATTGTCCTGAAAGTCCCTGCACATTCTGGCGCGCCCAAGTCAATGACTGGCACAGCCGGTCCACCAGGGGTTGGGGGTCGCTCAAGGTCGCCAGGCGCAGGTGCTCCCCAACGGCCAAAAAATCGTCGCCGCGCACCCATTCGCAGGCCATGCCCACCTCCAGGGCACCGGCACGGTAGCTGTAATCCAGCCCCTCCGAGTTCACCAAACGGGTAAACGACTGCTGCCAGCTCAACCCACCGCTGCAGAGCACTTCAGGAAACGCCTGGCGGACACCAGCGATCACCGCCTCGCCCCAGGGAATCAAGTCGTGGGGGTCAGGCGCCGGGGGCTGGTCTTGAAACTGCTGCACGCCGCCAGCGACTAAACGCGGTGGTTCGGGGGGGTGTAGAGCGGCCACCGCCAGCGCCTTTTCCACCAGCCAGTCGGGAGACACCGGTCCAGCAGCCACCGCTACACCGGGGCATCCGTCGCGCCACAGCCATAACGCCACCGTTTGGGATTCGCTGCGCTCTAGGGATTTCAGCCGGTTGGCCTCAAACTGCACCGGTTGGCTCTGGTGGTGCTCCAGGTGAATCTGCACCGCCGCCGCACCGGCTCGTTTGGCTCGCTCCAGAAGGGCACTTATCCAACTATCAGTGGCAAGGTCCATGCCTAGCCCAAGCAAGTCGGTTAGAATGCTGTAGAAAGGAAGTAACCTGCGTCGTGGCCTGGACCATTTGGGAGTACATTTTGCATGCCGAAGAAGCCGCTTTCACTTGACCAACTGGGGATTCAGGAAGGAGACCCGGTCTGGTTCCGCAACGAAAAGGGGGCTAAGTTCATTTTCACAGTGAAATCCCTTTACATCAAGTCCAACGGGCAACCCATGGCCACCTTGGCCTGCCGCAAAGCCTGGGGAGATGAACAGTACGCCTTGCCGGCCCTGTTGTTTGAAAAGGTGCCCCAGGAGGTGCTGGACAAAATTGCCCAGGCGCGGGAGGCCCGCAAAGCCGCCGAAGCGCAGCAGGCCCAGCGACCGGAACGCCAACGACCTCGGTTTGAACGTCCCAGTCGCCCGCCCTCGGAAACGGACAGAGAACGACCACCTCGCCCGCGCAAATTCAACTTTGACCGGCGTTAGGCAGCCAGATTTCCAGGCGCGTCCCTGGAGGGCTCAGCAGCACGACCCGCCCGCCCATCTGAGTCACCAGCTCCTTGACCACCGCCAATCCCAGGCCATCGCCAGGCGTAGTGCCGGCCGTTTGTTTCCCCCGGTAGTGCCGTTCAAAGACCCGCTCCTGTTCTTCGGGGGGAATGCCGGGGCCGTCGTCCGCAACCCAGACCACCACTTGGTCACCGACGGCTTGCGCCCCCACCTCGACCCGCCCTCCCGCCGGGGTGTATTTTAGGCTGTTATCCAGCAGGTTACTCACGACTTCCCGCAGGGCTTGGGCATCAGCGCGAACGGTTAAATCGGCGGGGACAGGCAGCGCCTCCAGGGTCAACCCCCGTTCCTGGGCTGCACAGGCCGCTGCGGTGAGTAACGGGTTGAGAACGGATGCGACGGCGACAGGTGCCAGGGACAACGCTGGCAACAAAAGCGGCGGTGACTGACCGGGTAATAGCGGTGGCGACGCGGTGGGTTCCAAACGCAACAGCAGTTCCTCGATCCGTTCCGTCTGGGCCAGTATCCCCGTCACCACTTCCTGGTCCTTGGGGTTTGTCAACCGCCGGCGCAACAACTTGGCAAAGGTCTTGAGGGCGCTCAAGGGGCTGCGCAACTGGTGCAAAACGGTCGCTAGCAGCTCTTGGGTTTGGGCCTGCCCTTGGACTAGGGCTTGACTGCGCTGGTGCCACTGTTGCCGTTGTTGTTCGAGGCTCCAGGCTAAAGCCAGCGCTTGGGCTGCCCGCTGTAGGTGTTCCTGTTCCCAAGGACGCCAACTGATGCCAGGGCGCAACAACACCAGCAAGCCCAGAAGCATTTCCCCCTGGAGCAGCGGCAAAACTAGTTGTTCCGGTCGGTCAACGGCGGAATAGGGGCTATCGGGCAAGGCGGTCTGGGTCTGGGGGTAGGTAGCCACGGGCTTGAAGGACCACTCGTCGCCTGTCTGTCGCACATAGACCGTGCAGCGGGCCAACTGAAATAACTGTCCTAGTAGCTCCAACTGCGCTTGACACAGGGTGACGAATTCGGGACTGATGTCTGGCGTCATGGCGCGCCGCGCTTGCTGTCGTCATTGGGATTGACTATATTTAACTTTAAATCCCCTATGGTGTCATTGCCGTTGGCAGGAGCGCGTCTTTACGGAGACCTTCGCGGCTTAAAACCAACTCAGCTTCGTCAGTTGCAACGCTTGTATCGGGTGCGCCTGCCGCAGGATGTTTTGATTACGCCAGAATGTGCCCAACGCCTGTGGCAAGTGACCACGCTGGTGGAAGCACCGGTGTGCGTCTATGTCAACCGGCGGGGGCAGGTCTTGCGGGTAGCGGTCGGGACACCAGAGAGCACGCGCGTGCCGTTGTACGAACTCCCGCGCTACGGGGCCGGCCGGTTGTCGGGGTGGCGCTGTTTGAGTACCCGTTTGTCGCCGGAGGCGCCGAGCACAGCGGACTTGACCACCCTGATGGAACAGCGGTGGGACGCCCTGGTATCTCTGTACGACCGTTCAGCTTATTGGGCCTATCCGGGACCTACGACGTGGGTCTTGACCGGGCCGCTGGCGGTCACCACCCTAGCGCAGGAGAACTGGTTGGCCCAATTGCAGGAGACGGAACAGGCGCGGCAGGCGGAAGCCCAACCAGCGGCAGAAACTAACGACCGGCGGGTGATTCTCGTGGGGGTGCGACCGGTGGGAATGACCCATGCGGCGTTTCAAGCGGGTTTACAGGAAATGCAGCGTCTCATCACCAGCGCCGGAGCGACGGTAGCGGCAACTGTTCTCCAGGGACGCCCGGAACTGGGGGCTGGGAAAATTCAAGAAGTCCGGCGGGTCGGGCGGTTGCAGGGGGTCAACGTCGTGGTGTTCAACGGGGATTTGTCGCCAGCGCAGGTGCGCAACCTGGAGCGCGAGTTGGAAATGCGGGTGGTGGACCGCACCGAGTTAATCTTGGACATTTTTGCCCAGCGAGCCCGTTCCCAGGCGGGGAAATTGCAGGTGGAATTGGCCCAGTTGCAGTACCGGCTCACGCGGTTGACTGGCCAGGGGCAAGCGCTTTCCCGTCTAGGCGGTGGCATCGGCACCCGTGGGCCTGGGGAAACCCGCTTGGAGACCGAGCGGCGCACCATTCAACGCCGGATTGCCTACCTAAAAAAACAGGTGGAACAGTTGCGGCAACACCGGGAGCGACTCCGGCAGCAGCGGTTGCGGCGGCAGGTCCCAACCGTGGCGCTCGTGGGTTACACCAACGCCGGCAAATCCACACTTTTTAATGCCCTGACCCGTGCCGACGTCTATGCCTCGGATCAGTTATTTGCCACGTTGGACCCTACCAGTCGCCGGCTAGTGTTGGCCGACCATCCCCAACCTCTGGTTCTGACCGACACGGTGGGTTTTATCGAAAACTTGCCCCCGACCCTTTGGGATGCCTTCCAGGCGACGCTAGAGGAATTGACGGAGGCGGATTTGCTGTTGCACGTGGTGGATTTGTCCCATCCCAACTGGCAAGCGCAAATTGCCACTGTGGAAGCCTGCTTAGCGCGGATGTCCCCGGTACCGGCGCCTGCTTGGATTGTGTTTAACAAGATTGACCAGGTGGACAGCGACACGCTCCAGCGCGCCCATCAATCCTATCCCCATGCGCTTTACGTTGCTGCGCGGGAACGCATCGGCTTAGAGACCCTGCGGCGGGCTTTACGAGGGTGGCTGCAGCGGGCTCTGGCCAGCTAAGGTAGGACTATGAGCGATTTCCCCATGCATAATCCGTCAACCGCATCGCCCCAGACTTGGCAAATTTCGGCCTTGGTGCGTTACTCCCTGTACGGCCTGTACTGGACCTTGTTAACGCCCTTGCCGTTTCTCGCCCAGTTGCAGGGACTACCGCTGGTAGCTTGGGGGCTAGGAGTGGGGTTGATTGCTGGATTTGTTGGGATACACGGCCTGTTGAGCCAGCAGGTACAGGCAGACCACCAGGGATTGCGCATAACTTATCCCGCCTGGGTGCCGAGTTGGTTGGCGTCGGGCTGGCGGGTGAATTGGACAGACATCCAACGCCTTCACACCCGACCGACGGGACAGGGAGGACGGGTGCATTACCTGGTGACCCACAGCGGTCAAGCCTACCTGATCCCCATGCGGGTTGCTGGTTTTGGGCGCCTGCTCGACACCATTAGCCGCCACACAGGCTTGCCCACCGCTGACATCAAACCTCTTGCTCAGCCCTGGATGTATGCTGCCCTTGGACTGTGCGTGTTGATCCTGTTGCCCTTGGATGCTTGGCTGATTCTCCAGGTGTTTTCAGCCCCATCGGGTTTTGTAAACTGAAGATCAGGCCGTAGTAGCTCAGGGGATAGAGCAACCGCCTTCTAAGCGGTCTGTCCCTGGTTCAAATCCAGGCTACGGCGTGGGGTAAAACTAGCTTCCTGACGGGGTTTTCTAACTGTCCTTTCCACTTGGTTACAACTAGCCAAATTTAGTGGAAAGTGACGGTGAGAGGTAGTGCTATGTAGACTAAGCCGTTTAAGATTGTCATATAATGAACGTGTTGTTATGGAGTGAGAGAATGCCTAAACCATACTATAGCTGAGCTGCTTTAGTTTGTCATAGAGATGACAGGAAAACCAGAGACGGGGCCACACCGCTTCCAAACCGCTGATCATCGCTGATCAACGCTGGAACTTGCACTCAGTGCAAGCCTGTTGGACTTATCCAGTGATGGCTCACCAGTGCCAACTTCCTGCTTCATCGCACACATGGCTCGTAGACCGCCATCAGACGTTCCGCCGCCAGAGGTGGCTCCACAGGCAGCCACGGCTGGACTCTCCGCGGTTGAGTAGTAGTGGTTCCGCAGGTTGATGGCCGCGTTCAGATCACATCTGAACCCGCAGTGGGGACAAACGAACAACTCACTACTACCCAATTTCGTGTGGACGTGGCCACACCTGGAGCACAACTTGCTCGATGGAAACCAGCGGTCGGCAACGACCAGTTGGCTCCCGTAGAGCCGGCACTTGTACTCCAGCTGCCGCTTGATTTCATACAGACCAAGGTCTGAGATGGTACGCGCCAGATACCGGTTCCGCAACATTCCCTGCACGTTCAGGTCTTCCACAACAACCGTCTCGTGGTTCTTGGCAACGGCCGTCGTTAGCTTGTGGATGGCATCCGAACACAGACAGGAGATGCGGTAGTGTAGCTTTGCTACCCGGAGTCGAGCCTTTTCACGATTTTTACCCCCTTTAACACGCCTGCTAAGCCTTCTTTGCCACAAGCGGAGCCTTCTCAAGGACCGCTCAAGCGCCCTGGGACTCTCAAAGACTTCACCACTCGAAAGCACCGCGAGCTTCCGACTCCCCAGGTCAACCCCGACAACGTCTATTTTCTTCGGCGTGGGCTGCGGTTCAAGCTCGTAGTGGAACGACACAAACCACCG
>JANXAM010000013.1:0-5169 GCA_025062155.1 Gloeomargarita sp. SKYB120
CCAGCAAGATACTGGTTAAAAAGCTCGCCACTGCTAAAACCCGCCGCGCCTTGTGCCAAGGAGTGTAACCCGCTAGGAAAAATGCCACCATGCAGGCCAGAGCAATCCCTAGCAAATTGGTCAAAAACAACAAAAACGCCCCCCAGCTCAACCTCCATTCCGCTTGCGATAGACACAACCCCACCACACAAATAGGTGGCATCAACGCGACCGCAATCGCCGTGCCCGGTAATGTCGGCGACACCTTGGGTTCCACCCGCGCATAACCACAGACGCCACCAGCAGCAATGGCAATTCCCAAATCCAGCAAGTTGGGGGTTGTACGGGCCAGGATTTCACTCCCAAAGTTAGGTAAGGCAACAATCACCCCAATTAACCAAGACAAACCAATCGCCAGCAGCGTACCAACGCCCAGGGAAATAAAGGCTTTCCGAAACAGGGCCACATCACCAGTCAACGCCCCAAATGCCAGCCCCCGAATCGGCATCATCAATGGCGTAACCACCATTGCCCCAATAATGACAGCGGCGCTGTTGGAGAGCAATCCCAGCGTGGCAATGACACACGACCCGATGACCAGCATGATGTAAGGACCATCCAGCACCGATTCGGCATACAAATCCTGGCAAATCGCCTGCAGTTGCTCTAACTCCGCCAGGTTGCGCGGGCCATACCACCGCGACATAAAAATCTCCCTAGATAGCCTGTTGCCCTATGATATCGCTGAGTCATCTATGCTTGTCTCGAGTCACAGGGCACAATCCCGTTGTTGGGTTTCCGATGATCTCTCTGACCACTAAAGTGGCTTGGTATAGAGTCTCATCGTGCTCTGGCTCTATCTCCACAATTTCCGATGTGGTGCTTCCTGTTTTATATAGCCAAGTTTGAGGTAGTCCTGTTCTTGAAAACAGCCCCTGGACTATTGACAATAGTCAGTGAAGGAATCACGCTTTTCGACGTACTTTATACGTACAAATCTTACTTTATGAAACTATACTTCGACCCATGCTACCATGCATCATTACTTGCATAGCACTACCGAGCAGGTATAGTCTCAACTTGAACGGTAGGTCAGTCAGGCTTGGAGTTTGGCCAAACAAAACCTACATTCTCTTGTGGATAGAGTCGCCTGTCATATATGTCAACCTTTATCGGCTTGTCTACAGAAGTGGTCAGATAACTTGGGAATGTCTATCACAGCCAAGCCACTTGACTTGAGATCGGTAGGAGAACTAGTAACCAGGTTTCTTCCTGCGACTTAAGGGATGACAACCATATAGCCAAGCCATCTATGGTTGTCAGCGCTTGAGTCCCAGCGCACGGCCTGGCCTTTGGGTTTTCTCTCCTCTCTCTGACAAGCTAAAGCAGCTTAGCTATAGATGACCTAGCTGTAACAGCGGTCGCGTGCTTCTGCTGCCGTCGGGAAAGGCATGGGGTAAGGGTTTAGGCAATTGGCCTTTCCCAGGCTAAAATCAAGAGACAAGCTGGGTATAGTGAGATTGACGCTATTCCCCACTTGAGGTCAGCACGATGAGTACCACGCCAATTCCGCCACCTCCACGGGGTTCTGTGCCGCCGGCTCCCCCCCCACCGATCCGACCAGTATCTCCTCCACCGCCCAAAACACCGCCGCCACCAGTGGCTAAAACAACTGGTCCCCGCATTCCCTCGATGGAGGAGCTGGTGTTTCGGGCCTACGAGGAGGGCGCCTCTGATATTCACGTGGGAGTTAACGAACGGCCCCGGTTTCGCAAGCGGGGGCTAATGGAAATCGTAGAGGACTTGCCGGTCACAGACTTGGAAACCTATGACCGGTGGATTGCCGAGATGCTCCAGCCGGAGCAGATTGAACTCTTTCGCAAAAACATGGAGTTTGACGGCGCCTGCACGTTCCAGGACAAAATCCGGGTGCGGATCAACCTGTTTATTTCCCTACGGGGACCGGCGCTGGTGTTGCGGTTGATTCCCCTGCAAGTCCTGACCATTGACCAGTTGGGGTTGCCGTCTGTTTTTAAGGACTTATGCCATTACCAGAAGGGGCTTATCCTGGTGACTGGGCCGACGGGTTCGGGGAAATCCACCACCTTGGCGGCCATGGTGGACTACATTAACCAGAACCTGCCCAAGCACATCATTTCCATCGAGGACCCGGTGGAATTTGTACATTTCAGCAAGAAATCCCTGATTCGCCAGCGGGAAGTAGGGATTCACACGCTGAAGTTTGAAAATGCCCTGAAGGCTTCCCTGCGGGAAGACCCCGACGTTATCCTGATTGGGGAGATGCGGGACCGGGAAACAGTTAATGTCGCCATCAAGGCCGCCCAGACCGGTCACCTGGTGTTCGGGACGCTCCACACCAACAGTGCCGTGAAAACCATTGACCGGATTCTCAACCTGTACGAGCCGGCGGAACAGCCTGCCATGCGCATCCAGATTGCGGAAACCCTAGTGGCGGTGATTGCCCAATCTTTGGTGCGCACCACGGACGGTAAACGCACGGCCATTCACGAAATCATGATCAACACCGATGCGATCAAGGACTACATCCGGCGGGACGAGGTGGACGAAATCGAAAACCTGATCCCCCGCTCTACCCTCGACGGGATGTGTACGATGAACCAGTGCCTGTACCGCCTGTACGAAGAGGGTCGTATCACCGAAGAAACGGCGTTGGAGGCCTCCCCCAAGCCCAACGAAATGGCCATGCTCCTGCGGGGCAAGGCGGGCTTCTAGACCCCCTGGGGCAGCAGGGACGTCGCTCCCTGGAGAAAACGGATAGCGCGGGCGGTCACTGCAGGGTCAACCTGGACCTGGCGCATCCGGATAAGTCCCTCGGCAATGAATCCCGCCTGCACCGTGTTGTCGCCATGAAAGGGCGTTTCGTAGACCACCTCCCGAATTCCCGCCGAGATGAGCAGTTTCAAGCAGGACAAACAGGGGGCCAGCGTCACGTAGATCGTCGCCCCTTCCGTGGCAATGCCGTAACGAGCCGCCTGGGCAATCGCATTAGCTTCCGCATGAATGGCGCGGGACGGTAAAGTGGGGCTGGCGTCACAGCGAGCAAGACCAGGGTAACAAAACCCTTGCGCTGTGCAGTGGGGGGACCCAGAAGGAGGACCGTTGTACCCCGTCGCCAGCACCTGCCGTTGTTTGACAATGACCGCCCCCACCGGCATGGCTAGGCAGGTTGAACGAGTCGCCGCCAGTTTTGCCAGCATCATGAAGTACTCATCCCAACTGGGGCGGCCTGCTTCCAGCATCAACGCGGAGTGGATGAGCTTGGTTGCAGCGGGCGAGTCGGCGGCTGCTGCTGTTGGGGCTGGGGTGCCGGTGTCGCAGGTGGCCGTGGCCCTGTATCACCAAAGCGGGGAAACGGGATATCCACAAACCCGATTTCCAAAAGTTGCTGGTAGGCTTTTTGCCCCAGCTCCCGCGTCGGTTGTTGGCTGCGAATGATCTGCACCAGAAGCGGCACCGCCAAATCCGGCTCCTGCTGCGCCCGGTGGACGAGAGCCAACTGGTAGGTCGCTTGGTCACGCATTTCTGCAGCTTCCGCCGCTCGTCGCCGTTGACTATCGGCCACCTGGTTATCTATCCCCGTGAAACTGCTCACCAACTGGGAATGGAAGGTGGACAACTGATTGAACACCTGGCGGGCATCCTGGAGCTTGGCAATCGCTGTTTTGTAGTCATTGCGGGCAATCGCTTGGGCCGCCTCATCCATCAATCGTTTACCGCCCGCCATGCTCAGCAACTTGGGAGGAGAAACCGCAATGTCCAACGGGTCCACGCCGATAGGAATGGCCGGGTTTGGGGCGGCAGGTCGAGGAGAAGGTCGCGCTAGGGATAAATGGCCAACTCCCAACACCACCAATCCAACAATCGCACTGACAACCAAAAGCCGTCCTAGCCAAGACCGCCAAACGCGCGCGTGCATGAACTCCACCCAAACGTCAATCCTCACCTGGTATGATAGCAGTGCGATGGCGCAACCTTCGAGTTGCTACACTGGAAGTTCAGGGGCATGTAGCTCAGTGGATAGAGCACCAGATTCCGGGTCTGGTGGTCGGGGGTTCAAATCCCTCCATGCTCGTTAACCCACGAACCCGTCATAAGTAGGTTTTTTTCTAGACACTGCCTTACACCATTGTCAATAAGCAAGGCTCGGAATGGGCTGAGACTGACGAAGATGGTAGCAAAGTGGTAGATAGGCAAGCGGCTGGCGCATGGGGAGAGCGACAAGGGATGGCTGCGGTCGCGCCTGTTAACTGGATTGACCGGAGCGAGTCGCTGAGCTTGCCACGCTGGAGTTGTGGAAAAGGTTTGTCTCATGCAAGCGGAGCCAGGTGAGCACTCGGAGCTGAAGATAACCTATAAGCCACTCAACTGGAAGCATTTGGGAACGTTGACAGCCCAACCGATTCAGTGGGCACGCACCAAGCTACAGCAGTCCTATTTGAGATTAAAATGAGATTTGAGGTAAGCTAGTTAAAATAGACAACAATTTGATAGCTGCGGAACTATTTAGTATAAGGAATAGATGGTTGTGCTCCTAGAAAATTTATCCGCGGTAATCGAGAGGCAAGAGAGCTTAAAAGAGCCTTGACTGTCAAATGGCTCTGGAAGAAAAAAAACCTATGCAGAAATCGCTCAATTCTTAGTAGCCGATAAGTCACTTATCACCCACTGGAAACAATGGTTTTATGAACAAGGTATTGACAGGTTTCGGCTCGGTTATCTCGGTCGAAAAAGACATCTCTAGCTGAGCCGCTTCAGTTTGTCAGGACGATGTTAGAAAAACCTAGAGCGGAGCTATGCCCTGCGACCCCAAGTATGACAAGCAGAGACGGCTTGGCTATCGCACCTGACCAACACCAAGCAGCCGTCAGACTGGCCGCCAGGACTTAACCCAAGCGGATTAGCCCGTGTAGTGGGTGTAACTAGCGGCGCATAACTTTGTTTGCGGGGCTGTTGATTTTGCCAGAGCACCAGTGTAGCAATTGCCAGCAGAAAATAGCTAAATCCTTTTTGCAGGTGCGCGGGATGGACAAACTGCGCCAAATAGGCTCCCGCCACCGTTCCAATGCCGGCAAAAAGCGTGAAATTGACCGTCAAATGCCAGTCCAGATGCACATGCCCTAGATAACCCGCTAAACCGGCTAGGGAATT
>JANXAM010000013.1:5178-60363 GCA_025062155.1 Gloeomargarita sp. SKYB120
CAAAAGCGTGAAATTGACCGTCAAATGCCAGTCCAGATGCACATGCCCTAGATAACCCGCTAAACCGGCTAGGGAATTAGCCGCAATGATTAACAACGACGTGCCAATCGCCTGTTTTACGGGGATGTTGGCCAGTAACACTAACGCCGGCACAATGGCAAAACCACCGCCCACACCTACCAGCCCAGTTAGCATACCCACCAGCAACCCTTCCGTCGGCAACCACAACCAGCAGTAGGGACAAACGGGCGGGACATAGGGGCCGGTGAGTTCCGGAGCAGGAGGGCGACGCCGGATCATCAACCCTGCCGCCACCAGCATTGCCACGGCAAAGAGGGTCGTCTGAACCGTATCGGTGATAAACGGCAAGGTAGCTAAGCGCGCGCCCCCGTAGGCTCCCACCATTGTCGCACCGCCAAACGCCACCCCGGCCCGCCAGGTGACATTACCCCGGCGCATGTGGGGAATTGCTCCCAGCAGGCTCACAGCACCGACAACTACCAGGGTCATGGGGACAGCGACTTTAGGAGCAATGCCCACCACGTACAGCAGTACCGGTAAGGCCAGTACCGAACCGCCGCCCCCGAGTAACCCCAGGCTTAGGCCAAAGAGTATCGCTAGGGCATAGCCGACTAGGACTGCCACGATTGACCTGCTCGCTTGTTATAGGGCAACTGCGCCAGGAGCATCCCTAGCGCACAGGTGTTGGTCACCCCAGCGAACACCAGCCCTGCTCCCACAAACCCGCTGAGCAGCAGGAACCAGGGCGAGACCGTAGCCCCCAGAATTGTCCCCAGCAAAACTAGCGAACCGGCCACAATCTGCACCTGGCGGAACAAGCTAATGGGGGCTTTGGGGTTACGCTCCACAGGATAGCCCTGTTGTTTCCAGGCCATGATGCCGCCCTGCAAATGGGTCACCTGCGCACACCCCGCCGCCAGTAACTGCTGCGCCGCCCGGTAGGAACGATTCCCTGACCGGCAATACAGCACCAAAACCTTATCATCGGGGCATTTGATTTCAGCGGGATTGAACTTGGACAGGGGATGGCAAATCGCCCCTGGAATCCGCTCCTCGGCGTACTCCACTGGTTCCCGCACATCCACCAGCCACACCCGCCCAGCGTCCCATTCCGCCTTCAGGGTGGCCGCATCCCAGCACTGAATTCCTGGTGTAGTCGTTTGCACTTGCGTCATGGCGTGCACCTCCCTACACACTCACCAAACCGCAACGTTCATTCGCCGGCACCGCCTCGGCAATCTTTTTCGGGTCCGGCAGGTTCAAGCTGTTCATGAGAGCAATGAACTCGTCGCGCGACTTCCCAGCCAGGCGCGAGTTCCAGCGTTTTTCTTCACCAATGGTAGAAACCGTGTGACCCCGGTAGTCATGCCCTGGATACACCAGCGTTTCCTCCGGCAAGGTAAATAGGCGCTCGGTAATCGCATCGTAGAGCAATCCTGGGTTGCCGCTTTGGAAGTCCGTCCGCCCACAGCCCCGGATAAGCAGGGAATCGCCCGTGAGCAGGTGCGTGCCGTTGACCAAGTAGGCCATGTGGCTGTCGGTGTGCCCCAAAGTGGCAATCGCTTGAATCGTCACTTTCCCCACCTGGAGTACCTCTCCATCGGCGATGAACCGGTCGGCACACTCGGCTTTGGACCCCACCGGCACCACTGTCTGGCAACCCGTGATTTCCCGTAACTTGCCCGCGCCGGTGATGTGGTCAGCGTGGACATGGGTCTCGATGGCATAGCGCAGAGTCAGCCCTAGCTCCCGCAACAACTGCACATCCCGCTCCACCTGCTCCAACACTGAGTCCACCAGCGCCGCCTCTTTCGTATCCGGGTCGGCAATTAGGTAACTGTAGGTCCAGCTCTCCCGGTCGTATAACTGCCGAAATAACACCGCTTTTGCCCTCCCTTCCGTCTTTATCATAAATTGTATAACTATATAATAATTTATGCAAGCCACAGATGGGTTATGCTGAGGTTAAGGAAGCGATGGCGGGGCAGTGTATGGCAACGATGTCGGTGGCGGTCCTGGAGCAAGTGGCCGACTACTTCAAAGTGTTATCGGAAGTGAGCCGGCTGCAGGTGCTCTGTGCGCTCAAGGACGGTCCTAAAAACGTATCGGAGATCATGGCGGCGACGGGATTGGGGCAAGCGAATGTGTCCAAGCACCTAAAAATTCTCACCCAGGCGGGGATGGTGCAACGGCAACCCCAGGGAGTACAGGTGTACTACCGGATCAGCGACCCGATTATCCTGCCCATGTGCGAGTTGGTGTGCCAAGGGTTGCAAAACCGGTTGCAGGCGCAACTCCAGACCTTCGAGGGGGAGAATAAAGGCGCATTGCAGTTTAGGTAATGACCAGGGCGTTGCCGATATTCATCGCCTGGTCCAGTCCTTCCCGCAACGCCAGCTCAACAACGCGCACCACTTCGTTTAGGAGGCGGGGCAAAAGCGCCTGCTGTTCAGGGCTGAAGGGTTCCAATACGTAGTGGGCGCTCTCTCCCACCACTGGACGACCGATGCCGATGCGCAACCGGGGAAATTCTTGGGTCCCTAGGTGAGCAATGATGGATTTCATCCCGTTGTGCCCGCCGGCAGAACCCTGTTTACGCAGGCGCAACCGGCCAAAGGGCAAGTCCAAGTCGTCGTAAATAACTAGGATTTCGCGGGGAGTGAACTTGAACCAGCGACAGACCGCCTGAACCGCCTGGCCAGAGTGATTCATATAAGTATTCGGCTTCAGCAGCACAATCCCTTGGCCTTCGGCGACCCAACCGTGCCACTGGGATTTTTCCCGCCACGCCAATCCCCACCGGCCCGCCAAGGCGTCCACCGCCATAAATCCCACGTTGTGTCGTGTGCGCTCGTACTTGGCCCCTGGATTCCCCAAGCCCACCATCAAGCGCAAGGGGGACATGGTTTCTAGGTCGCTGGTGGCTGACTAGGTGTCTCGCAGGTCATCCCTTCGCAGGCGGCCACCTCCGGCGTCAAGGGCACCTGGGGTTGGTCGTACTGGCGCAACAACGCCCCGAAGTCATCCGATTTGCGTCGTTGGAGCACCTGTTGCATCAGCGCTTCGTAGCGTTCTTTGCTGATCGGTTCAAAGGGCAACCGGGGAAAGGTTTGCAGCGCATCGAACCGGGCCAACAATGCGGCGCTGATATAGCCCTCATCGTGCTGAATTGCCTGGTAAATCCGGTCGGCGAGTTGCTCAATCTCATGCTCGCGAAACTCAATCGTCGCCGATGTGTTGTGGGTAGTGTAATGGCGCTGGACATTCATGTAGAAATCGAATTGGGCTAGGGCGCTGAATTGACTGATGTCCACCCCCGCCTCGTCGGCAATGTCCGCCCAGGAGACCGCCACCGGAATTTCCACCAGCCATTCGGTGCAGCGCGGGTCAAAGGGGTCATTGAGTAAGTGCCCCTGCTCGTCCTTATCGGCTTGACCTGGCACCACGCTATAGCCGTAATCCATGCAGGCCAGGGCCACCGGGTCATTTTTGGCAAAGGTGATGCGACGGATGTAGCGCTGGGCTTTGGGGGGATGCCACCCCGGCGACGCATTGGTGAGCAAACTTTTCGTACCCGCCGGTTGCACTGTGGTGCAGCGATTGGGCCGCCGTAACCCATGCCGGTCGCAGTAGTCCCACACCACCCGATGCACAACTTCTTTCCAAAACGTGAGATAGTCGGCCTCCTTCTGGCGCAAAATCAAGCCTAGTTCGCTATCCGGTCGTCCCGCCGCCCACCACTGGAGCCATTCCTTGCCAAAGGCATGCACAAAGAAATCAAACAACCCTGTAAACGACACCCCCACAATCGGGTCAATCTCTCGCGAGTATTGAAAACGCGGCTCCACAAACCGGTGGTGCAACAGGGCGGCTACTGTTAGAGCGCCAGCGGTAAAGGCTTTTTCCTGCTCTTCAAAGTTATGGGGATCAATCCGGTTTAAGTGAATTTCAGATAGGTTACAGTGAAAATCAGCACCGATAATTTCGCCGCAGTTATGCACAACCAACCCATTGGCATCAAAACGATTAGCGCCTGGAACAGAGCAGTCGTAAACCAGCTCCTCCCCATCTGGAACCAAGGCCATGACGGTTGCCGTAAATCGCTCACGGTTCAGGTGCCGTTGGTGGCGTTCAAGTAACGTGGCTAAACGAGTTGCTTTGTCGGGGTCACGAAACCCAATCAACCGCTGAAACTCCTGCAAATTGTCACCGCTAATGACCAGTTCGTGTTGCGCCCGACAGGGATAGGCAACCAGTTGTCGTTGGGAATTAGGCAATAAACGGGTATGGGCTGGACGCCGGTTGATGGAGAGCGTTGAAACAATGCCCAACCGGAGCAACATGCGCTGCACCGCCCGCAACCGTTCCAGGTCGCTGTGGGCTAACCGCACGCTGACCCCTTTGGTCTGGTCGCCTTGGACACTGCCATCAGCATCAAAAAATCCCCCTAGAAAGCCCCGGTAGAATTCATAACTGGCGCGTTCAATGGCTGGTGTAATAATTTTGCGGCCTTCACCTAATCCGTAAGATGCAGCCAGATGGAATAAACGAGCGCTTCCTACTTCACTGTAGCGGTTCTGGGGATGATTTCGTAAAATTTGGCTGGAAAAATCAGGGAAAACTGATTGACAAAGGGCTTGGGCAAACTCAGCCATCATGACTTGGTGTTCGCCCCAGTAACGCCAATGGCCTCGCCGTCCATGACTGGGTACATATTCCGACAAACAACCATCGCCCATCAAATTGCCTAGTAACCAGCCCTCGGTCCAGGTACCTATGCCCGACCAAGGCAACATCCCCCGGTGGTTGTGCAAGCAGATGAGGTCACCCGGCTGAAGATGCGCTGCTGCAACCCATGCACAGTCCTGGCGTTGCGTCGTTTGCCGAATGACCTTGAGCACAGGGTGGTTGGCGGTCAAGCGCAGGCAGTAACCCTCCCACGTGTGGAGCCGAAACACAGGTTGCATCCCACTGCAGAAGAAACCCGCCGGTGTCGTTTGGAACAGCTTCCCATGCACATACGTCCCATGCGGCTGACCGATGAGTTCCTTGACCTGTCGCGCTCCCCACTCGGTCTGCACCCAAGTATCGGCGGTGACGCAGGGATTCAAGCCATAGCGGCTCATGCGGTGGTCGAGTTCCGCCTCCAGGGCGCTTTCGGTCATGGAAAGGGAACGTTCAGGCGCTTGGGTCATCGTCGCGTCCTAGGCAAGTCCAAAGTCATGATATAGCTAAACCACCTTTAGAGAGCAAACTTAACAACAGAGCTTCGCCCTGCGACCGAGGGGACACCCCGCTACCGAGCGATTTGGTCTAAGATAAGAGTATCGGGGATGTGCAAGATGACCGGGATGCCCACCCTGCGAATCCTGCTGAGTGACCAGGTGTTGGAACCGGAAGTGATTTGTCAGAGTTGCCCGCTGGCCAGCCAGAGGGGAACACCCCGATGGTCAGGGGGACGGTTGGGATGCGGTTATCCGGCGCAGCGAGGAGAAGCCCAGGAACCGCTGGCCTTTGAATGCGCGATGGGATTTCGAGTGGTAGCCCTTCGCTCCTAGACAAAACTAAGATAGGCAGGGGAGAACGCGAGGGACTGTTATGCCGACAAGTGCCGCTACCGATGCCTACCAAGGTGAATTTCGCCGCCTGCAGGGCCTATTGCCAATGGAAATGCGCGGCTGGGTCACCATTGTGCCCAGTACAGCCATGAATCCGCCGGTAATCACCAGCGAAGAAGTGGACAAGGACCAGGTGGAGATTCAAATTGACCCGGTGCGGTGGGACCAACTGGCAATTGACCAGCGGAATTTGCTCTTCTGGCACGAGGTGGCCCGCATCCAGAGCGATACTTTGCCCAAAGAAGGCTGGGAAATGGCAGCCCTAGCGATTGGCCTGGGGGGAACGGTCGGGGAATTGTGGGTGCAAGACACGCTGTTGCTGTTGCTATCCCTGGGACTGACGGGGTTTGCGGGGTATCGGCTGTGGCGGCGACACCAGAAACAAAACGCTTTGAAGTGGGCGATTCAGGCCGATGAACGGGCGATTCAACTGGCAGTGCAACACGGCTATACCCTCCCAGCCGCCTATAAAAGCTTGGGGAGCGCCCTGAAACTGCTGGCGGAACAGACCCCCAACAAGGGGTTGCGCCGTCGCTACGAAGCCCGTCTCGATGCCCTCAAACGGAGCGCCCAACGGGCCAAGCAGAGCCGTTCCCGCGAATAAGTTGCGCCCCTTGACAACGCCCTATAATAATGGGTAGGCCTACTCATCAATATGGGGAACGCCCTTGCCTACTATAGAAAAGTTGTTTTTATTGCTGTTTTATTATGCCACGCATTTTGGTGATTGATGACGACGCCGCCATTACAGAATTGGTGAAAGTGAATTTAGAATTGGCGGGTTATGATGTCAGCGAAGCCAACGATGGTGTAAAGGGACAGGCGCTCGCCATCCAATTGCTGCCGGATTTGATCATGCTGGATTTGATGTTGCCGCGGGTGGACGGGTTAACGCTATGCCAGCGCCTGCGGCGGGACGAGCGCACCAGCCACATCCCCATCCTGATGTTGACGGCCTTGAGTCAAACCCAGGACAAGGTGGAAGGGTTTAACGCGGGCGCCGACGACTACCTGACCAAACCCTTTGAGGTGCAGGAGATGCTGGCGCGGGTGCGGGCCTTGTTGCGGCGGGCGGACCGGGCACCCCAGGCAGCCCCTGGGGAAATTCTCAGCTACGGCCCGTTGACCCTGATCCCGGAGCGCTTTGAGGCGATTTGGTTTGACAAGACGATTAAACTGACCCATCTAGAGTTTGACCTGCTCCATTGCCTGTTGCAACGGCACGGGCAAACGGTGGCCCCCAGCGACATCTTGCGGGAGGTGTGGGGCTACGACCCGGACGACGACATCGAGACAATCCGGGTACATGTGCGGCATTTGCGCACCAAACTGGAACCGGACCCCCGCCATCCCAAGTACATCAAAACGGTGTACGGGGCGGGCTATTGCCTGGAGCTGCCGCCGGTGGATGGGAAATTGCCCACAGGCCGGAGTCAAACGACGACGTCTCCTTCCCAGAGCTGATAGGATCAAACCAGCGAGTGCCTTTGGGTTTATGGCGACGGAGACGGTGACGCCAACTCGTTACCGGGAATCTGTTCAGGGTGCGCGTCGCCTGAGCAACTACTGGTGGGCAACGGTGACGGGCTTGGGTGGTCTGGGATTTCTGCTGGCTGGGATTTCCAGCTATACCCGGGTGAATTTGTTGCCCTTTGCTGACCCCACCCAGTTGCTGTTTATCCCCCAGGGCATCGTGATGGGCGCTTATGGCGTGGCGGGTTTACTCCTGAGCGGGTTTTTGTGGTTGTTGATTGTCTGGGATGTGGGCGGTGGGTACAACGAATTTGACAAGGAAACCCAACGGGTGACGATTTTCCGGTGGGGCTGGCCAGGAAGAAACCGGCGGGTGGAGCTGGTGTATGACCTGGCGGAGGTGCAGGCCATCCGGGTGATGGTCCGGGATAACTTCCTCAATCCCCGGCGGGCTTTGTATCTGCGGCTGCGAGGTAAGCGGGATATCCCTTTGACGCCGGCGGGACGACCCCTGGCTCTGGGGGAACTGGAGGAACGGGCGGCGCGATTGGCGCGATTTTTGGGTGTGCCAGTAGAGGGATTGTGATGGGACGCGTTGTGTGGCTGGCATTTGTGCTATTGTGGCTGGTGGGTTGCCAGGCCAACGCCGACAGCCTGAATCCATCTCGCCCGGAGCCTGGAGCGATGACATCTTCCCGGTGCAACATCCCCCCCGAACTGGTGCAACCATTGCGCGGCTATCCCTGTCTTAACGGCAAAGCGGTTGTGGAACTGGTGGTCAACGGCCAGACGATCCTGCTGGAGGTAAATGGGGAAGACGCGCCAGTGACAGCGGGGAATTTTGTGGACTTGGTACAGCGCGGGTTTTACGACAACTTGACGTTTCACCGCGTCGTGCGGGAGCCCCAACCGTTTGTGGTTCAAGGTGGCGACCCCAAGGGCAACGGCACTGGCGGGTTTGTGGACCCCCAGACCAAGCGGGAGCGGGTCATTCCCTTGGAGATCAAGCCGGAAGGGGCCACCCAGGCCTTGTATGGGCGCACGTTCCCGGAGCAGAACATCCAGCAAGCCCCCAAGTTGCGCCACCGGCGGGGTGCCCTAGCGATGGCCCGTTCCCAAAATCCCAATTCCGCCTCTTCCCAGTTCTACATCACCCTTGCCGAGACCAGCTTCCTGGATGGGAACTATGCAGTTTTTGGTTACGTGACCAAGGGGATGGAGGTGGTGGACCGGATCAGGCAGGGAGACCGGATCACCCGAGCGCGGGTGGTGCAGGGTGCTGAGCATTTGACCACGATCCAGTGATCGCGATGGAAACCCCCTCGCGCTGGCGGTTGCTCGTGTACCTGTTGCCGGTGGTGGGTCTTGTGCCGGCGCTGTGGAACCTGGCAACCAATCGCCCACGTTCGCGGCGGGAACGGGAATTGAGCCGTAGCGTCGTGACTCTTACCGGCTTGTGGCTGGTCGCCTACGGGTTGTTGGGAACCGCCGCCCAGCAGGAGTCGTTGGCGCTGCCCGCCTTGGTGGTGAACAGCTTCGTGACGTCGGGCTACTTCGTCTTGCAGGTGTGGTTGACGCTCCGGGTCTGGCGAGGCGAATCCCCGTCCTTGCCGTGGCTAGGGCGTTTGGCTCGCCGTTTACCCTAGGGGCGATGTACGCTAATCTAAATGAAGCGCTGAGGTGACCTGTGTCTGTGACGCCCACACCCACTCGAATTGCTCCGGCGCGAGTACGGGCGCGACATTGGCCGCGATGGAGTCTGGCCCTGTTTATCCTACTCGGGGTCAGTTCAGCGGCGGTGGGCGGTGGGCTGGCCTGGTTTTTGCACAGTACTCCCCTGCAACAGCGGTGGTTGAGCCAGGAAGAAGCCAAAACCTTTTTTGGGGAACCCATTGCCGGGGGATTTTGGGGCGTGCCGGAACTACGCCGCCCGGTGAATATCTTGTTTTTGGGGATCAAGGTGCTGGCGTTGGACCCCCAGGCGGGTTACCAGAAGCGGGTCAACGATTTTGAGGGGCTAACGGACACGATGATGCTGTGGCGGTTTGACCCGGATAGGGGAACGGTGACCGTCCTTTCCCTGCCCCGCGATACCCAAGTGCTGATTAAAAATGACCCCTACAGCAAGTTGAACGAAGCCAACGCCAAAGGAGGGCCGGCGCTAGCCGCCGAAACCGTCAGCGGCCTGTTGGGAGGAGTGGTCATTGACCGCTACGTGCGGGTCAACCCTATGGCGATTGAAGCGCTGGTGGATGCCGTGGGGGGCATTACCATTAATGTCCCCAAAGATATGAAATATCAAGACGACAGTCAGCACCTGTACATCCATCTCAAGGCGGGACCTCAGAAACTGAACGGCAAGCAGGCGCTGCATTTTCTTCTGTATCGCCAGGACGGGCTAGGGGATATTGGCCGGATTCAGCGGCAACAGATGTTCATGCGGGCCTTTCAGGAGCAAGCGTTGAACCCCCAGACTGTAACCCGCTTGCCCCAAATATTCAGCGCCATCAAGCAGTACGTAGATACCAACCTGACGGGCGAAGAACTGGTTGCCCTGGTGCGGTTTGCCCAGCAGACGCCGCGGGAAAAATTTCACATGATGCTGTTGCCGGGCCAGTTTGGGACACCAGGGCGCTTGTCCGGCTACTGGATTCCCGACCCCATCCGGATCCGGCAGATGGCGGTGCAACATTTTGGTTTGCCGGCAGATACGACCTGGCGCGGGGAACTCCAGCTTGCCCAGATGGAGGTGGTGTTGCAGGACAGCACGGGTGAGCAAGGAGCCGTTCCGGCGGTGACCGAGCATCTCCTGAAGGCCGGATTCCGGCGTTTGTACCGCGAGGTACCCTGGCACGAGACGTTAAACCAGACAGTGATTATTGCCCAGCAGGGGAATGTGCAGGCGGCGCAAGCGGTACGCGACGCCCTTGGATTTGGCGAAGTTCGGGTGGACAGCACCGGCGTGCTCAACTCCGATGTCACGGTGCGGATTGGACGGGATTGGCGGTTCCATTTGAGCAGGGCTACTTCCCTCTAACCCGGATTGTCAGTGGGTGGGGTCTGTTCCGCCTGTTGACGTGCAGCGCAACTCTGCAGGACTTTGGTGTCTTTGGTAACTTCCGCCGCCCGGCACAAGTCGGCATTGCCCTGATCCGGCTTCCCCATCCCGAAGTAGGCAATGGCCCGGTGGCGCAAGAGCACGGGGTTATCCGGCTTGCCCTCCAATGCCTTGGTCAAATCCCGCACGGCCTCCCGGTATTCCCCCAACTTCAGATAGGCAATGCCCCGTTGTTCGTAGGCCTCCAGGTAATCGGGGCGCAGGCGAATCACCTCATTTAGCTTGGTCACCGCCTCCTGGGGACGGCCCTGCTTGAGCGCTCGCACGCCTTCTTCGTAGATTTTGTTGGCATTGGGGGCGCAACTACTGCTCAGCAACAGGATTGCTATCAACCCTCCCCACAGGCACCATCTCCTCACGTTTCCACCTCCTCATTGCACCGCCAACAACCGGGATTCCGCTAGCCGCTGTAACCAAGGCTCCAGATAGCGCTCGTTGGCCGCCCGTTCCCGCGGGTCTGTACTCGTCAAGGGATAGGGCGCTAGCGCTTGCATCGCCGCTGTCGTCACGCAGAACATGGCCTTTTGAAAACTCACACAAATTTTAACCCGCAGGTCGCCCAAGCCCCGGGGTGTTTGTCGGTAGCGCGCTAGCAGGTAATCCGGTAAATAATGGCGCATATCTTGCATGAGTAAGGTGGGGGGAATGCCCGCGCCGCCAATGGGTAACGGGTCCGCGTACAAAGCGCCGTAGTTAAAGTCCGCTTGGTCGGCGGGAATTTGGTACGCCTGGGCGTTGTAGGACACAGTGCCCATGAAGGGAAACGACCGGAAAAATACTGCTTCCACGTAGGGCACCGCCGCCGCCGTGAGAAAGTTCAATCTAGCGCTTTCAGGAACCAAGGGATAGGCTTCTCCCCGGATTTTAACCGCATAAGTAATCGGCTGGGATGCGGCGTTGACTAACCCCGTGCGAATGTGGTCCACCACAGCAGCAATGGAGGCAATTTCACCCCGGTCGTAACGGTCAGATAAATGTAGAAATAGGGGACTCATTACCCGCCAAAACTGCCCTAGTACGCTGGTGTAAACCATTTGTTTGACCTGTTCCGGGAGAAAGGTGGGAAAAAGGGCGTGCAGGATTCGTAAAAGCCAGTTCCCCTGGATTTTGGCTCGAATAGCGCGCTCAGCGTTTTGGGCAAATTCGGGCGAATCTAAGTAGGCATCCAAGGGGGGACTCCCATGCCACAACATCGCCCGCATGCAGTATTCGGAAAATTCATAGTTAATCCGGTCGTGGTTCCAGTGGCGCCACAGTTTTTGCCAGGTGATTTCCCCGTTGAAGTATTTGAAAAAGGGAAAAATCACGAGGAACTGGTCCTGGGCCATGTAAAGCAAGTTTTCCCAGTAATACTTCAGGACCACGCCGTAGCTTTTGAGAATGCCCACCACTTCCACCACATTTTCCGGCGTATCTGGCAACAGCGCCTCGCCCTTGAGCAAGCGTTCTTTGACCGTTTCCAACGGCGTTGCCAGTTTCATCCCAGCCCCCAATGACTCACTGTCACTTCACTCCAGCGAACCAACCAGCTTGGTTGCAACCCCAACATCACCACTAGCCCGGCCAAGACCACGGCTGGCAGGCGTTGGCCCCAGGTAACCGGCGGCAGTTCCGCCAAAGCAGGGGTCAATCGCCCAAAAAACGCCCGGTTCACCAGCAGTAAAAAATACACCGACGTCAGGGCAGTTCCCAGCATCGCCAGCACTGTTGGCACCGGAAACACCGGAAAACTGCCGCGAAACACCATGAACTCGCTAATGAAACCGACCATCCCCGGAATGCCACTGCTAGCCATCACCGCCAGGATCATCAAACTGCCCACTACCGGCAAGCCCCGCTCAGGCGTGAGCAACCCCTGCAATTTCGCCAAATCCCGTGTGCCCGTGACCCGATAGACCACCCCCACCAGGAAAAACAATAGCGCCGCAATCAACCCATGGCTTACCATCTGGGCCACCGCCGCCACCAGGGACAAGGGGGTTGCCGCCGCTGCCGCCAGCAAGACATAGCCCATGTGCCCAATCGAGCTAAAGGCCACCACCCGTTTCATATCCTGCTGCCCAATCGCCATCAACGAGCCGTACAAGACGCTCACCACTGCCCAGACCGCCAGCACCGGCGCTAGCACCCGCCACCCCTCTGGCAGCAACTGCACCCCAAACCGCAATAACCCGTACGTTCCCAGCTTGAGCAAGACGCCCGCCAACAACATGGAAACTTCCGTGGACGCTTCCACATGGGCATCCGGCAACCAGGTATGCAGCGGCACCAATGGAATCTTGATGCCCAGCCCCAGCAGCAATAAAACCAACAGGCCGATTTGCGCCCCCAAACCCAGCGTTTTCGCAGCCATCACAATCACTTCGTAATCAAAGGACCCTGCGCCGCTGAGCACCACCAAACCAAAAAACGCCGCCAACAGGAGCAACCCCGAAATGGCCGTATAGACCAAAAACTTGACCGCTGCGTAGTCCCGCCGTGGCCCACCCCAGATGGCAATGAGTAGATACAGGGGCAGCAACTCCAGTTCATAAAACAGGAAAAACAACAGCAAATTTTGGGCCAGGAATGCGCCCGCTACCGCCGCACCCGCCAGCAGCACCAAGCTGTAGTACAAACGGGGACGAGATGCCGGATGAGGGCTGGCAACCACCAGCGCCACGATGAGACTGTTTAATCCCAGCAGGGGCAATGACAGGCCATCCACCGCCAAGCGATAGCTCAACCCCAGGTTGTCTAACCAGGGGAGCGATTGCACCATTTGCCAGCCAGCCGTGTGGACATCAAACTGGGCCAGCAACACCCCCGTCCAAATTGCTACGACGGCAACTGTTGCCAAGGCGACTGAACGCACCCACCGCCCCGGCGCCAGCCACAGCAACAGCACCCCCAGCAACGGCCAGCCAATCAAGCCACTTAACATGGGATAGGGAAACGCGCCAGCCTGAATTCATTCTAGGGAACTTGGTGATGCTGCTTGCCTATTTAGACCCAGACCAGCGGGCGTTCTTGACTCGCACTGCCCAGGCCGTCGCTGCCATGGGTGGGCACGTGTACTTGGTAGGGGGCGGGGTACGGGATTTGCTGCTGGCCCAATCCCAGGGGCAGACCATCACCTTGAGCGACATGGATTTGGTGCTCGATCAGGTGTCTCCAGATGCCATTGGCGAATTGGCGCAACAGATGAGTCGCTGGCGTCCTGGTGCCCTGGTGCAACCCCATCCCAAGTTCCACACCTGCGACTTGCTCTGGCCGGATTTGGCCTTGGATTTAGCGCTGGCGCGGCGGGAGACCTATCCCCATCCAGCGGCCAACCCCCTGGTCACGCCAGCGGACATCCACCAGGATTTACACCGCCGCGACTTTACCATCAATGCCATGGCGCTGGGTTTGCATCCCGCAGGCGTTTTGCTGGACCCGTTCGATGGGCAGGGGGATTTGCAGCGCAAGTCTTTGCGGGTGTTGCATGAACGGAGCTTCGCTGATGACCCCACTCGGCTATGGCGGGGCGTGCGCTATGGGGTGCGCTACGGGTTGCAATTTGCCCCGGAAACCGTAGCCCAATGGCATGCGACGTTAGCCAGTGGTGTGTATGAATACTGGCGTCAACAACCAGGGCAAGCGCCGGCGCTGCAAACCCGCTTGCGGGCGGAATTGCACTATCTCTGGCAAATGGCGCAGTGGGTCCAGGCGGGACGGTGGTTAGAAGCGCTAGGCGCCTGGGCCTGCATTCACCCCGAACTGCACTGGACGCCGGCGTTGGAACGCAGTCTGCGCACTGCTAGTTACGTCCTGCGCCACCATCCCCACCGGTATCGGTGTCTCACCGAATTACTAGTCAGCTACGTCCCACCGACGGATCGCTATGCTGTGGCGCATTGTCTGGATTTACCTTTGGCCGCCCAGAAACGCTTGGCCCAATTGGAGCGCTTGGAAACGCAATTGCCGGCATTACCCGCCTTGCCCGTGAGCCGCATTTGCCAAACCTTGGAGCCTTACGAGCCGGAACTTCTCTGGCTGGCCCTGTTTCGGCAGCGGGGAAACATCCGCAACATCCTACGCAACTATTTACAGCACTGGTCCCACGAACACCCGCCCTTGAATGGCAAAGATTTACGGGAACTCGGCTATCAACCTGGACCCCAATTTCGCCAGATTCTTTCCCGTTTGCGTTCCGCCTACCTAGACCGAGAAATTACCGACCGCACGGAAGCCATTGCCTACGTCCAGCGGTACTTCCCTAGGGTTTCACCCGGTCAATGACCCGAATTTTGCCATCGGGCGTCACCTGCCACACATCATAGCTCCCCACCACATCCCCAAATGCATCAAAATCCACATTGCCGCTGGCACCCTGGTAATTAATGTCCTGGCCCTGTTTGAGCAGTGCCAAACCCTGACAGACATCCGTAACCGGTTGACCTGGTGGATTGCCAATCTCGCGAATCTTGGGCGCAATATCCACCCCGCGATTGCTCTGGGCCGCCTGCGCCGCTAAGATAATCACCGCCGCCGCATCCCAGGTTTGGGCTGTAAAAGGGGGCAAGGCCGTACCCCGTTTCTCGCGCCAGAGTTTCTCCAAGGCCGCCAGTGCTGGTCCATCCGCCCCCGGCACCGTGCCAATCGCTCCCGCAATAATGAATTGCCCCTGGGGATTTTTGCCCACACTGGCGACGAACTGCTCCGACTGCACCGCATCCGTCAGTAACAATTGCACCCCTGGCAACAGCCCTTGCTCATAGGCCGATTTCAACAACAGCGCTCCCGTTTCCGCATAGACGGCTGCCATCACCGCCTGGGGTTTATTGGCAAAGGCGCTGCGGGCTTCACTTTCCAAGGTCGTGGCATTGGGGTCGTAGCGGGTGGGACGATTAACAATCTGGCCGCCTTTTTGGGTGAAGGCTCGGGTAAACTCCCGTTCAAACCCCAGGCCATAGCTGTTGTTAATCACCACCGTGCTGACGCGCCGGAGTCCCCGTTTCAAGGCCAAGGCCGCCAGCGCTGCCCCCTGGTAGGTATCCGGCGGAGCTGTGCGGTACCAAAAGCCCTTGTATTCGCCTTTCTTGGCCCGTTCGGTGAACTCGGGACTGGTGCTCCCCGGCGACACCAGCGGCACCTGGTTACGCACCGCCACATCCAACGCCGCCTGGGACACGCTGCTGGCAAAAGAACCCACCACGCCCCCCACCTGGTTGACTTCCGCCAGTTTGGTCATCGCGGCGGCCCCTGCGGTTGGTTGCGTCTGGTCGTCTTCTTGGAAGACCTGCACCGGCTGGCCGTTGACCCCCCCGCAGGCGTTCACCTGTTCCACCAGCAGATTCACCGCCGGAATCATCTCTTGTCCCAAGGGCGCCAAATCCCCGGTTGCCGGCAACAGGACGCCCAATTTCAACCCCTGGGGCGCTGGTTGACAACCCGCCAACAACCCCGTCAATGCCAGTCCTGGAATCACCCACCGTTTCATGAACTCCCCACCCCTGCGATGGCCTGTTGCATTGAAATTCTAGTTTAAGGGTCAATGCGATGGTCCACAAAATAGGTAATCCGGCGGAACTGGGACAACGTCAACGCTCGCATATCCTGTTCCAGGCGTTGCCGGCTGGCAGCTAAGTCATGGCAAACCGGATCAGGGGTATGCAATTTCACGTAGCCCACCTGACAGATTGGCACTTGACCATAGAACGCCGCCCAGTTGCTGTAAGTGCTGGGGACGCCAACCAGATAATCACAGCGAGCCAAGGTGTATAAATCCTCCACCACATGCCCAGGGCCGAAATACACAGGAAAGTCTTGGAATCGATGCGCCTGGTCACGGAAATCCTCATCCGAACACAGGATAAAAGCCACCCGCTGGCCGGCTAATTGTTCCGTCATCCGTTCCATAACAATTCGCCACATTTCCAGCCCGTGGAACCCACCATACAACCGATAATCTCCCGCCCGAATATGCAAGCCGACCAGCGTATCGTAGGTATCCCGTAAGGGTTGCACAAAGGCATCAATGCGTTGCTGATGCAGGGGTATTGGTGTAAACCATTCCCGCAGCGTCTGTTGATGCTTGACAAAGCAACGGGGCGCCCGGATATACCACGCTCGCACACACAAGGCGGTCTTCACCACCAAATCATCAATGAGCAACGGATTGCCCCAGTGTTTTCCCGGTTCTGGCAGGACTTGGATATGGGACTTCAATACGGGATAGGCATTCACTAGCTTGCGTAGGACACGTACCCCGGTATAAACCACTTTGGGCACCCAGGGACGGTAGGGCCATCGAAATACATTGGGGTTCGATGCTGGGCCGACAAAATAGGGGGTATATTCTGCAAAGCCCCAGTCCCATAATTGGTGGTTTTTCTCTAGGGCATAGGCCAACAGGTGGGCGGAGATTAATAAACGGTTCCCCAGGCGTCCGAAGCGGTGCGTCAGGATAATCATGGGTTGGCCACGGCGTTTCGGCGATAATCGTACAGGAGACCCAGCAACGTGTCAAATTTCATTGGGTGAAAGTTCTCCAACATCTATGCTCCATCCATTTAATCCCCAAACCTGGCCATTTGCCCTTACCGATTTACCCCCTCACGGTTACTTGGTCGGCGGCGCAGTGCGGGATGGATTACTAGGGCGTACAAAAAAGAGCTGGGATTTAGACCTTATTTGTCAAACGGATGTCCTGCGGCTCGGTCGCCATTTATCCCGTAAATACCGCACTGGTTTTGTGGTGTTAGATGCCGACCGCCAAATTGCCCGTCTCGTTTTCCCCCAGGTCACCGTAGATTTAAGCGCAATGCAGGGGCCAGATATTGAGAGTGATCTGCGCCAGCGAGACTTTACGATCAATGCCATCGCTTGGGATTACACCGCCCGCACCTTTTATGACCCCTTTAACGGGCAAAAGGATTTACAGGCCCAAACGATTCGCATGGTACATCCCGATAACTTGCGCCGGGACCCCTTGCGAGTTTTACGCGCCTATCGCTTGGCGGCCCAATTGCACTTTGCCATCGAACCCCTCACGCAACAAACCCTGAAAGATTGCGCGCCCTATTTGGCCCGGGTCGCTCCTGAACGAGTCCAAACAGAATTGAACCTACTGCTGGCGGAACCCCACAGTTCTCATTGGCTTTTTTGTGCGGAACAAGACGGCGCGCTCAAACCCTGGTTTCCTAACATTCAACCCGCATGGTTGACGCTACTCCCCCGTTGGGATGAAGTTGTGATGACCTACCCCCAAATTAGCCCTTATCTAGCGCGGGAATTGCGGGCCGACCGTTCCGTGTTACAGACGCTGAAATTGCGCTGTTTGTTGAACGACAACCCGGTGGATGTGGAACAAACCTTAACTCGCCTGCGCTACAGCCGCGCTGAAGTTGAGTACCTGGTAAAATTCGTGCGCCTGTGGCCGCGTTTTGCTGCGTTACTCCAGCTATCTCCCCCCGCCATCGCTGACCAATTCGAGATGTTCCAACAGGCAGGGGACGTCTTGCCCGGATTAGTGGCGTTGGCGCTGGTGCGGAGCTATCCCGAAGCGCAGGTATGGCCCTGGTTAGAGCGCTACAGCGACCCCAACGACCCCGTGGCCCATGCTTTGCCCCTGGTAACGGGTCACGACTTGATGGAACATCTCAACTTGCCACCTGGCCCTCAGATTGGCGAGCTACTGCGGGCGCTAGCATTGGCCCATGCGCAGGGAGAAATTGCTAACCGGCAAGATGCGCTGGCGCTGGCCCGAAAATTAGCTCTCCCGTAGAATTTGCGGCACTTGGAAAAAGCGGTCTTCAGGCGCAGGGGCCGCTTGCAGGAGCGCGTCAGTCAAGGTTGAAGGAATGGGTTCGTCGGGGCGCAGTACGTTGGATGTATCCACCGCGTGCATGGTCGGGGGCACATCCCGCAGGTCAAATTGCTGGATTTGGGCCATGTAGTCCAGGATGGACCCCAGTTGTTGGCTAAATGTCTCAATTTCTTCTGGGGTTAAAGCCAGCCGCGCCAGGTGAGCCAATTGCGCCGTTTCTTCGGGGGTCATGGTCATCTCAAAACACCTCGATATTGCCGCGTCCAGTGGTTTTTAACCAGTTCTGAGCTTCGATGTAGTTGTTGGGGGCTAAACGAATCGCCTCGCGCCAGTATTCCGCCGCTTTGTCGAATAATTCCTCTGCTAATTCGGGTTGATTAGCGGCTTTCGCCTGCTCCCCCTGGTAGTGATAAATAACCGCAATGTTGTTGAGCGCCTGGGGCATGCGGGGGTTGAGTTCCAACGCTTGATGATAGTATGCCAGCGCTTTTTCGTGGTCGCCGTTGCTGGTGTGAATCAAACCAATGTTGTACAGGATAAAACTGCGGTCGTAGGGGTCGTCTTCGAGCGCCAGGGCCTCTTCATAATTTTTGAGCGCTTCCGCATATTCCCCTTCCGCCTGGGCGTTCATCCCATCCCGGTAATAGGCAAACGCCGCTTTTTCCTTGGGACTGGCCGGCAATAGCTTGAGCAACAAATCCGCCAGTACCGTAAAGGTTTTGTCAATGAAATTATCGTTGCGCTGCGAGCGGGGCATAGGGGCTAGGATTCCACCGTGTACTGAACATGCACTGTCTTTACCCATTTTAACCGCTTGGGCCGGACCGCCACGCGCATCATCATCGTCGCCACTACCGGCAGCCAGTGCAGCATATACACCATCATCCGCAACGACGCGCCAAGCAGTCGCCAGCGGGATGTTTTGCCCTCCAGTTGTGCCAATCCCCGCCAGGTGGACCCGCAAAACAGTAGCAGCATGACGCCCGTCAAAGGCCAGAGCAACGGTGGGTGCTTTGTCCACAACGCCATCAGCCCATCGGGAATAGTGGCCGCCGGCAGCAGGTACTGGCTGACGTAGGACATGCCGCTATCCCAGCGTTTAACCCAGCCCCAGGGCCACAGCAGCCAAGGCCGCCAGTAGTCCAGGTAGCGTTGATACCCCCCTTCCGCCCAGCGATTGCGTTGATGCCACAGCGCCCGGAATGTGGTCACACCCTCTTCCAGCACGCTGGGGGTAAACAAGAACTCAATATCCCAATCGTCCAGGTGCAGCCGGAATGTTAGGTCTAGGTCATCGGTGAGCGTCGCCTCGTTCCATCCCCCCACCCGTTGCAGCGCCGACCGCCGCACAAATTGCCCATTGCCCCGCAGCTCGGCTACACCGCCCAGCCGCCGCCGTTGTTGTTGCAAAAACGCATCCAACACCATCTCGATTTGCTGGCCGCGCAACCACCAGTTTTTGGGTCCTGGCGCAATCGCTTTGCGCACCTGCACAGCGCCGATGTGGGGCTGGCGAAACAGGGGCACAATCCAGCGCAATAAATCGGGTGACACCTGGGCATCGGCGTCAAACACCCCGATAATTTCGCCGCGACTGAGCCGCAATCCCTCGTTCAAGGCCCCTGACTTACCGCCGCCAGCCTCCGGTCGCCGGTGTAATACATGGAGTTGGGGGTATTCGGCGCACAACTCATCCAAAATCCGGCCTGTGGCGTCGGTGCTGGCATCGTCAATCACCCACACTTCGTAATCGGGGTAGTCCAACTGGCACAAGGACCGCACCAATCGCTCAATCACTGCCTCTTCATTTTTAGCCGCCACTAATAGGCTCACCAAGGGCATTTCAGCATCATCTTCCAGCGCCGGTGCGGTCGGGGGAGATACCTTGGCCCACAACAGACGTAGCGCCTGCACACCCATCACTGTCGTCAATAGCCAGACGACCCAGGAACCCCAGGATACCCAGTGCAGGGCAATCGTCCCGCCCCAGACTAGGGAGAGCACCACCACCGCCTTGCGCCGCCGCCCTTGCCCATAGCGATTGAAATCACGGGGAGCAGGGTCGTAGCATTCCGGTTGTTCCCAGACCTGTTCGATGGCCATCCATCCCTCCTGCACCTTTGCCCTCACTATAGCCCGTCCGATTCCAACCACGCTAGGGCTTGCGCCAGTGCTTGGCTGTCTATCCGAATTGAGTGTTGCCGGTGGTCGGAATGGGTCATCGCCGCTTGCCCAATCAAACACCCGTAATCCAAACCCATCTGCCGCGCCATGACCCAATAACATTCCGGTTGATACGTGGGCGAAAAAAACTCCAGCACCTTCGCGCCTGGGGAACACCAAACCAGATTGGCGAGACCGGCGCCATGGGGAGCAATAATCCGTCTGGCCTGCTGAAATAAGCCCACCTGCTCAGGAAAACTCAAATCCTCTAACCACACAGGTTGATAGCCCCACCGGCTGAGCACCTCCAGCACTTCTGGCTCGTTAATCACCCGGCGAAAATGCGCGCGCGACCGACTGATGTAGATGCGGGGTTGGGGTTGGGCCGGTAATTGCGCCTGGGGTAAATAGGTAGCTCGCAAAAACTCAAACACCCAACGCGGTTTGAAGTAGGACATCCCTGGCAAGCCCGTTAGCGATGTAGCCACCACCGCCTGCGCTTGTACATGACTGTGCTGGTCCGCCCAAAAAACTTGTTTATCAGTTAAACCGGCAGCAGCCAAAACTGGGCACAACTTTCGCAATCTCGGCGACAGGCGATTCACATAACACACTTGAATCTCTGACCAGAACTGTGATTGCTTGAGCAGGTAAAGGCGCGGCAGAACATCCACCAGAAAGTGGTAATAATTGGACCCGCCTTTGACGCCCGCAATTACGCCTAGTGTTTGGTGCAATTGTTTGGGCTGTGGAAAGTAAGATGTGCAGACCGTGTGTTCTTGGGGCCGTCGTTGTGGTTCTTCCCAGTTGTCATAAATTAACTGTCCATCTGCAGCAATCACATCTCCGTACTGACTCGCTACTCGCCCATTGTTCACTCGATAACAAACCGCATCCGGCACCTGGAATTCCGTTTGCTGAAAAGTGGGTGGAAGCGTCACGCCAGGCAATGTCCAGGGTGGCTGGATGGTTTCGGAGTGTCCAGGAATGATGATTTGATACTCCGCCTGGTCGGGATGATGCTGCTGATAGGTCTGGACTGATTCCCAGTACCCATGCGCCGGAACTTGTCCCCAGGTGTTCAGAGCCGCTCGGGTAACATAGCGTCGCAGGGGTCGCCAGACTTGCGCTTTGAAGGTGGCAATCATTCCGACCGTTCTTCGATGGGAATGTAGGGGCGGTTATGTTCACCCACATAGATTTGGGTGGGCCGGAAAATGCGATTGTGATTGAGTTGTTCTTTCCAGTGAGCCAACCACCCCGCTACCCGCGCAATGGCAAACACCGGCGTGAATAAATCGTTGGGAATCCCCAACTTCCGATAGACCAAACCGGAATAGAAATCCACGTTGGGATAAATGCCTTTATGACCCAAGCGGTCCACCACCACCCGCTCAATTTCTAGGGCAATGTCGTAGTATGCATCGGCCCCAAACTCATCAAACAATTCCTTGGCGAGATTTTGCAAAATAGTGGCGCGGGGGTCTTTTACCTTATATACCCGGTGTCCAAATCCCGGAATCCGCGCCTTTTTCTCCAACAACCGGTCAATGTAGGGTTCTACGTTTTCCACGGAGCCGATTTCTTCAATCATCTGCATCACGTCTTCATTAGCTCCCCCGTGCAACGGCCCCGCTAGCGTCCCCACCGCTGACGCCACTACGGCGTAGGGATCGGTTAGCGTTGAAGCCGTCACCATCGCCGCAAAGGTGGACGCATTGATGGTGTGTTCAGCGTGGAGAATGAAACAGGCATCTAACACGCGCGCTTCTAAGGGATGGGGAACTTGTTCGCGCAACATGTAGAGAAAATTGGCCGCGTAATTCTGGTCGTCGCGGGGTTGCACGGGGTCATTGCCTTTGCGGATGTGTTGAAAGGCCGCCACCATCGTGGGAATTTTTGCCAGTAACCGCACCACCGCCGCGCGAATGTAGGCTGGATCATCTAACGCTCGCCGCGAGTAAAACAAGCCCAACGCCGCCGCCGATGCCTGGAGCGCATCCATTGGGTGACCGCTTTCGGGAAAACATTTCATCATGTCCCGGATGCGATATTTCACCCGCCGGTGATAGGTAATTTCCCGTTCAAACGCCTGCAACTCACTCGCGGTTGGCAAGTGCCCCCAAATCAACAAATAAGCAACTTCTAAAAAACTGCTTTTGGCCGCCAATTCTTCAATGCGAATCCCGCGATATTCCAAAATGCCGTTTTGCCCATCCACATAACTGATGCTAGATTGGGTTACCGGCACCCCTTCCAACCCCGGACGGTATTCACAGGCTAGCGTGGTCATGCAACGTTACCTAGTCGCCCATTTCAATTCGCCCATTATATTATCGCCGCACCGCCGCCCGTAGTTTCGCTGACCGAGAACGGGGGTTGGACTGTCGCTCTTGGGAATCAGGGGTCACGGGCTTGGGCGTCACAATCTCCAGCCGCTCATCCCGGCGAAACGCCCATTTCACCAACCGGTCTTCCAGACTGTGAAAACTGATGATGACCAGCCGTCCTCCTGGTTTGAGCCAGCCCGGCGCCCGCTGTAAAAACCGTTCCAAACTCTCCAACTCCCGGTTGACGGCAATGCGCAGCGCCTGAAACACCTGGGTCGCTGGGTGAATCCGTCCGTAACGAGCAGACGGGGGAACCGCGTACCAAATGACGTCCGCTAGGGCTTGGGTGTCGTGAAACGGGCGCTTTTGCACCATCTGGCGAGCAATCCGGCGCGCGTAGGGCACTTCCCCGTAGCGGCTCAACAACTCAACCAACTCCGTTTCGCTGGCGTGATTGACCCAATCGGCGGCGGTTTCCTGTTGTTGCGGGTCCATGCGCATATCCAGCGGCCCGGCGTGACGGAAACTAAAGCCCCGTTCCGGTGTGTCCAACTGCAACGAACTCACCCCCAAGTCGGCCAAAATGCCGTCGAATTCACCCCCCGGATAATCTGCGTAATTCCCATGCCACCAGGTCACGTCATACCCCCGCAACCGTTGTTGGGCTAGCGCCAGCGCTTGGGCATCCCGGTCTATCGCCGTCAAGCGTATCCCCGGCGTTTGCAGCAGGAGTTCGCTGTGGCCTCCCAAGCCCACCGTCGCATCCAAAAAATGCTGGCCTGGTTGCGGCTGCAAGTAGGTCAACACCGCCTGGGGCAGTACGGGAATGTGACCAGCATCCGGTATCATGAGTTACAAGTTACTCCTTCCGGCCAATGCTAAAACAGCAAGGTCAAGGTCAGCAGCGGGTTGATAGGTAGCTATGAAAAAGATTGAAGCGATCATCCGTCCCTTCAAACTCGATGAAGTAAAAATTGCGCTGGTGAATGCGGGTATTGTGGGCATGACGGTTTCCGAAGTGCGGGGCTTTGGCCGGCAACGGGGACAAACCGAACGATATCGCGGGTCGGAATACACCGTGGAATTTTTACAAAAACTCAAGTTAGAAATTGTGGTCGAAGACGACCAGGTGGACCTGGTAATTGACAAGATCATGGCGGCGGCCCGGACGGGAGAAATTGGCGATGGCAAGATTTTTATTACCCCCATCGAAGGCGCGATCCGCATCCGCACTGGGGAACGCGACGGCGAAGCGATATGACCCTCAAAGCTGGGATTAGCGGGTTACGGGGAACGATAGATAACCAGGCGGAAAACCTGACCCCGGCGACCCTTCTCAGCTACGTGCAGGCGTTTGGGCAGTGGTTGCGCGCACAGCATAGCCGACCGGCGGTTGCGCTGGGGCGGGATGGCCGGAATTCGTCCCCTATGATAGCTGATTTGGCACGAGCGGGCCTGCTGAGTGTCGGTTGCCAAGTGGTGGATTTGGGATTAACCCTGACACCAACCCTGCAATTTACCGTGAGTCGGGGAGCAGCTTTGCATGGCGGTGTCATGGTCACAGCCAGTCATAATCCCCCCCCTTGGAACGGTCTGAAATTTCTCGATTCAGCAGGATTTTTTTTATCCGAATCGGACTGGCGCGCCTTAGAAAGGCAACGGCAAAAATTACACACCCCGGAAGTTCCCCTCGACCAGGTGGCAACGGTAACCCCTTGTCCCGATGCGTTTATCGCCCATCAAAACGCGGTACTGAGCATCCTACCCGTCGAGCAGATACGGGCGCGGCGGTTTCGGGTGGCGTTGGATGCCTGCAACAGCGGGGCGGTGCTGTGGCAGGGGTTTCTCCAGGCGCTCGGCTGCGACGTGATTGCCTGTCACACGGAATTGCACGGGTATTTCAGCCGCGAACCGGAGCCGTTGCCCACCCATTTGGAGACCTTGAGACGGCTAGTGCGCGCAGCCCATTGTGATGTGGGATTTGCCGCTGACCCCGATGGTGACCGGTTGGTGCTGGTGGATGAGCAAGGCAACGCCGTTAGCGAAGAGCATACCGTGGTCCTCTGTGCGCAAGAACGACTCCATCGCTATCCTGGCGGCCCGATTGTGGTCAACGTCGTCACCACCCACGCTCTAGAGTCCCTAAGTCCCCACGCCAACATCATCCGCACAGCGGTGGGAGAACGTCACGTAGTCGCAGGTGTGCAAGCGCATCAAGCGATTTTGGGGGGCGAAGGCAGCGGCGGGGTGATTGTGCCCCAGGTGCATCTCGCTCGCGATGGCTTGGGGGCAATGGGCTTGATTCTCAGTTGGCTGGCGACGACAGGGCGCACGCTCTCGGAACTGGTGCAAGCCCTTCCCCCTTGGCAGAGCGTGAAACTCAAACTGGCCCCTGCTGGAGCCTCTACGGAACCCCTGCGTCAACTGTTCCAGCAATGGCAACAGAAATTGCCACCAGTGACAACCCAACCCCAACGCCTTGTCATCGGGCAAGGTCAGCAGGCGATTACCCTAGCGGTCAGCGGGGAGCAACTGGTTGTAGAAATCCACTGCGGCCCCTCACCTGTCATAGCCCAGGCGCACCATCCCCGTCTCTCCCATCTGTGGCAAGCGCTGGATTTTTCCGCCTTAACGCTCGACACAACGGATGGGATTAAACTCGCGACCCCCAATGCCTGGTTATCGTTGCGCCCCTCCAACACGGAACCCATCTTGCGGGTTATCGGCGAATATCGGTGCGCTGACGCCTGAGACTGTCTAAAATGCAGGTGGGGTGCTCGGGAAGCAAATTGTGTTCAAAACCCTCAAGCCAGTCAAGCGCGTTGTACCGTTAGTGGGCGTCGCTGCCCTAATTGCCGGGGGTCTCTGGTGGTGGATAGCTCGCCCTCGGCCTAAACCCAAATCACCTTTGAAAACTGCCGTTGTCACCCGCGAGACCTTACCTGTCACCGTCCAGGTCAACGGCGAAGTCCGCCCCGAACGCACCATCAACATCAGTCCCAAAACGGCTGGGATTGTCAAGGAGTTGCGCGTTCAAGAGGGCGACCGGGTGGCAGCGGGGCAAATCTTGGCGGTAATGGACGACAGCAATCTGCGCGGGCAATTGACGCAAGCGCAAGCCCAGGTGAAAGCGGCCCAGGCCAATCTCCAGCGGCTTCTGGCGGGCAACCGGCGCCAGGAAATTGCCCAAGCCCAGGCCCAGGTTGCCGAAGTGCAAGCAGCGTTGCAACGGGCAGAGTTCGACTTTCTGCGCTCCCAAACGCTCTGGAACCAGGGGGCAATCTCGCGCCAGGAGTTTGACCGGGCACGCACGGAACGGGACCAGCTCCAGGCTCGCTTGCGACAGGCCCAACAGCAGTTGGATTTATTAAAAGCCGGTTTTCGCCCCGAGGAGATTGCCCAGGCGCGGGCGCAATTACTCCAGGCCCAAGGGGTGCTCCAGGTGGTCCAAGCCCAACTCAACGACACAATCTTGCGGGCGCCCTTTGCGGGTGTAGTGAGCCGGATCTATGCGGAACCAGGAGCCTTTGTCACTCCCACCACGTCAGGGAGTACGGTGGCGTCGGCTACGTCGTCGTCGGTGTTGGCCCTGGTTGCTCCCAACCAGGTGGTTGCCAAGGTGCCAGAGACAGTCTTGCCCCAGTTGCGCTTGGGTCAAACAGCCAAAATCATTGCCGATGCTTACCCAGATACCCCCTTTACTGGGCGCGTGACGCGGATTGCGGTGCAGTCGGTGCTAGAGCAGAACGTGAATAGCTTTGAAGTGCGTTTGGCTGTCCGCGACCCCCAGCAAAAGCTACGGGCAGGGATGAGCACGTCGGTGCTTTTTCAGGTGGGCACGCTCCGGAATGCCCTGGTAGTGCCGACCGTGGCGATTGTCCGGCGCGAGCGACGCACGGGTGTATTCCTAGCGACCGACCCGCCCCAATTCCAACCCATCCGCACCGGCATCAGTGTGGGGGACAAGACCGTGGTGAAGGAAGGACTGCAAGCGGGCGACCGGGTGCTGTTGAGTTTTCCCAGGGGTGAACGCCCGCAGACCCAACTGGCTCCCTTGATTCCGGGATTAGGCCCGCCGCGTCGCTGATGAAGTCCTGGCTCAAGCAACCGCCGCCTGTCAGTGGGTGGGATGTACTCCAGATGGCCTGGCGTTCGCTGGGAGCGCACCGGTTGCGGGCGTTTCTGACCATGCTGGGCGTGGTGATTGGCATTGCATCCGTCATGGTGGTGACCTCGGTCGGGCAAGGGGTGCAGTTGGCCACGGCGCGGGAAATTCAGAATCTGGGGACGAATTTGCTCCAGGTGCAGGGGACGCCGCCACGGGTGCGCGGGATTGCCCAGGCGGGTGGAACCACCAGCACTTTGACCTGGGAAGATGCCCGAGCCGTTGCGGCCCAAGCGCCATCGGTACAGCTAGTGGCGCCCTATCTCACGCGCCAGCGCCAGGTCACCTACGGCACGGAAAACACCTTCACCCTGGTCAACGGGGTGGATGAGCACTTCTGGGAGGTCCGCCAGTTTGAAGTGGCCCAAGGACGAGTGTTTACCCCGATGGAGTTGGACACGGCCCAGTCAGTGGTCGTGCTGGGGGCAACGGTCGCGCGGGATTTGTTTGGGCGGGAGTCGCCTCTGGGCAAATCGGTACGGATTCAGGGAGACCGCTACGAGGTGATTGGTGTGCTAGCGCCCAAGGGCACCACCGGCGGCTTTGACCAGGACGATCAGGTGTTTATCCCCCTGAAGAACATGGCCGCTCGCATCGTTGGGCAAAACGCGCTCCAAGGCATCGCTATCAGTGGGTTCTGGGTGCAGGTGGCTGATGAATCGGAAATGGAGGCCGCCCAGTTTCAGATCACTAATCTCTTGCGCATTCGCCACAACATTTACCCGCCCCAGCCTGATGACTTTCGCATCAACAATCAAGGGGACATCATTAGCGCCTTTACAACGATTACGGGCCTGCTGACTGTGATGGTGGGAGCCATTGCTGCTATATCGCTGGTGGTGGGAGGTATCGGGATTGCCAACATCATGCTGGTATCCGTCGTGGAACGCACCCGTGAGATTGGTATCCGCAAAGCGGTGGGGGCAACGCAAGCGGCAATCCTGCAGCAGTTTTTAGTCGAAGCCGTGTTGGTTTCGCTGGGCGGGGGAATCGTGGGACTGCTGCTGGGGGTGGCTTTGGCCTATGGGGCTGCCCAAGTGCTGCGGATTCCGTTTGTGTTGGCACCCTGGGCGATTGGCGCATCGCTCGTGCTGTCAATCGCTGTAGGATTGGTAGCTGGTGTGGCCCCCGCCCAATATGCAGCCCGCTTGGACCCAATTGTGGCCCTTAGGACGGAGTGATATTGAAGTGGACTTTCACACCCGCAGCCGTTATAACTATGGGTAAACCCGTTGCCAGCTATTTCAACAATGCCCGCCTCAGGACGTTGGCAATTTCTCAGGCAGTTGTTTAATCCATTTAGCTGGCGGGGACTCGTGGTTATAGTGGCTGTAGCAGGAGGTGGCAGCTATTTCATGTACCGCCTCCATGACTACCACTGGAATGAATTAATGTTTCAGGTCCAGACGGTAGATTTTAATATCCTGAGTCACACGCTGCCTACTAAGCTTTCCCTTGATCTACTGCGGGGCGACCTAACGGAGCTGCAACGGACACTGGACAGTGGCTACGGCTTTTTTGGGCTGGTGGTCACAGATGCCGATGGTCGCCAAATCATCGCCATGTCCAGGAGCGAAGACCGTTGGACCAGAAATTTACAGTTAGACCATCACCCCTACGACCTGCTGTTTGACCCTCCACCTACCCAACCCCAAAAGTTTTACACCAGCTATGCAGCCAAAGCGCCGACGCCCTACCCAGTTCAACCCCAAGGTCGCGTGATTGGCCGAGTCTATTACGTTAGGAGAGTGCCTCGTTCATTTATCGAAGATTTAGCGATATGGTCCCAGAATCCTTTTGAGCTGCGGGATGACCGTTTTCTCTATACATTGACCTGCATCAGTGCTGTGTTCCTAGGGGCAGTTGGGATTATTGGTTGGAATGCTTTTCACCTTAGTCAGCAGCACTACAGGCAGGAAAAGCAACGGCTCGAAAAAGAGCGACATCAGGTCGCTGAAGCCCTAGCAGAATCACGGCAACAGCTACTCCAGACTCAATGTGAGAACTGTGAATTAAAACGGGCACTTGATGAACTGGAAAGAGCCATATCTAATTATCGAAATGAAATCCGCGAGTATCAAAACAAAATCCAAACTCTTCAGGAACTCGAAAATACTCAAAATACACTTCAAAGATTGATTGCTCAGAAGGAAGTTCATGAACGTGCTCAGCAGGAGCAGATTATCCGCCAGTTAACCCGAGGTTGCGATTCGGTGGGCTATCTCAATACCCAGTTACTTCTGAAGTTGTACATAGCCTACATCATACCTCACTACGACCCTGCAGCTAACCATCTCACTTCTGGCGGATACTTGTCTCCCTTGCGGAGAATTGCCAGGTCACTGGGCGAGAATTTTGATAGACTCAAGGGAATTTATCGAGAACTTAAAAGAGCCTGTCAAGTAGCAGATAGAAGATTCAGCTATAGATATCAAACTACCGATGATAGGCAGTGTATCAACAACTTTCTTGGCACGTTGAGAGCTAGAGGCTATATCACGGGGCTAGGTCCCCTAGCTCAGGCAAGGTCTGTTCAGGGTCAGCTAAACGACAATTTTGAGTTCATCAACTTCTTGAATGGTAAATGGCTGGAGATGTACGTCCATAACTTTATTACTGAGCACTACCGCGTGGAGGATGGCTGGTTGAAAAACTTGAAGTACACGTCTTTAGGTGGGCAACAGGGCGAGTTTGACCTGATTCACTTGCCCCAAGCACCAAGTTCAAATTTGGACCAGACCAGTCAGCACTGTGGATTGGTCGTTATCGAGTGCAAAACCGGTGACTACGCAGAGAGAATCAGAAAGTATCAGGACTTGCGACAGTCCTTGGGCATACCACCTGAGCAATTTATCATGCTGGCGGTTGACGTTGCCGATCAGGACCTGGAGAATTTGTCTCAACGATATGAACTAACGTTTGCGAATCTGGGTCATCTGAGGCAAGCGTTTGAGCTGGCTATCAAATCCGCCACCGGGGGCAACCCTCAGCAACGGGGGGTTGCTTAGCTGTCGCAGCAATTCACTCCACCCGCTGGGTCATGGGCGAGCTGGGTGTGGCGTAGGACTTGACGGGAATGCGCCCCGCCAAAAAGGCCAAACGTCCTGCTTCCACCGCTAAACGCATCGCCGCCGCCATGCGGGGAGGGTCCTGGGCCTGGGCAATGGCTGTATTGACCAGCACCGCCTGCGCACCCATTTCCATCGCCTGGGCCGCTTCACTGGGAGTCCCAATCCCCGCATCGATTACCACCGGCACTTTCGCCTGCTCAATGATGATGGCGATGTTACTGGCGTTGCGCAATCCTTGACCCGAGCCAATCGGCGACCCGAGGGGCATCACTGTGGCACAACCAATTTCCTCCAACTGGCGGGCCAACACCGGGTCGGCATTGATGTAGGGCAAGACGGTAAAGCCCTCCTTCACCAGTTGTTCCGCCGCCCGTAACGTGCCAATCGGGTCCGGCAACAGGTACTTGGGGTCGGGAATGACCTCTAACTTGACAAAGTTGTTGTCTTCCTGGCCAAGTACCTTGGCCATTTCCCGTCCCAGGCGTGCGATGCGAATCGCCTCTTCCGCAGTGCGACACCCCGCTGTATTGGGCAATAGCCACAGCCGACTCCAGTCTAATGCCTCGACTAGCCCGATGTGACCGGGGGCTTGGTCCTGCACGCGCCGCACCGCCACCGTTACCATCTCACAACCACTGGCGGCCACACTCGCCTGCATTTCCGCCACACTCCGGTAACGCCCTGTGCCCGTGAATAAGCGCGACCGGAAACACTTGCCCCCAATCCACAGCTCATCCACCGCTGGGGCTGCTGCAACGACCATGCCCAACCTATCTAACCAATGGCTCTATTCTAGCGGGTTAGCCGAATCGCCCGCCGACGTAGGCTTGGGTTGCTTCGTGACTGGGCTGCTGGAAGATTTTGGCCGTCACGTCGTATTCCACCAACTGACCGGTGCGACTCCCCTCCTTCATCTCCACGTTGAAGAAGGCGGTATAGTCCGACACCCGCGACGCCTGCTGCATGTTGTGGGTCACAATCACAATGGTGTACATGTCTCGCAATTCCTGCATCAGGTCTTCAATCCGCCGGGTGGAAATAGGGTCTAGCGCTGAGCAGGGTTCGTCCATCAAGATTACTTCCGGCTGCACCGCCACCGCCCGCGCAATACACAACCGCTGCTGCTGACCGCCCGAGAGGGCCGTCCCTGGTTTCTTCAACTTGTCCTTCACCTCGTCCCACAAGGCTGCCTGGCGCAACGCCCGTTCCACTAGCTCGTCCATGTCCCCCTTGTAGCCGTTGATGCGCGGCCCAAAGGCAATGTTTTCATAAATACTCTTGGCAAAGGGGTTGGGCTTTTGAAACACCATGCCGATCCGCCGCCGCAGGGCCACTGGGTCCACCGACGGGTCGTAAATATTCTTGCCATGGAACAAAATTTGCCCCTCCAGACGGGTGCCCTTGATAAAGTCATTCAGCCGGTTGAAACACCGCAGCAACGTGCTCTTGCCGCACCCCGACGGGCCGATAAATGCCGTGATCCGGTTGCGCTTAATGGGTAAGTCAATGTTGCGGAGCGCCAAGAACGTACCGTAGTAGAACGCATCCACCTTGGCATGAAGAATAATGTCACTACCTGGTGCTCCTGTTTCTGCCCCCATTACTGGCTCCTTGCAACGCTGCAATAAACGCAATGAACCTGTTTAGATTCAAGTGACTCGTCCCTAGTATAAGAACCAATGCCACCCACCCATGGTTAAGCTCCGGTTAAATTTAGGTTAAAAATCGTCCCCGAGTAGCGCGCCCAGCTCGGCGATCAGGGGGTCGGCAACGGTTGGCGGGGGAGGCGGCGGTGGTTCGACGGGCTTGGGGGGCGGAGTCACGTGTTGCCGGATCAAGGCTTCCACATCGGCTCGGGTCAGCCAGGGGCGTTGTTGCAATTCCACAACTGCCTGCTCTAACCGTTGTAGACGCCGCTCCAGGTCACTGGGTGGGGAGGCTTGCAGGCGTTGTTTGACCCAGTCACTGAAACTAATCCCCTGGGCGGCGAGTTCGGCATCTAATTGTTGTTGCAGGGCTTTTTCTTCGGGGCCAAACGTGACGCTGTAGGAATGCCCTGCTCCCTGGACAAATTGCCGCAGCGCGATTTTGCACAGTTCACCAAAAGCAATTTGCTGAGCTGCTGCCCGGCGGTCAAGTTCTTCCAGGAGTTCATTATCCTCCGGGGTCGGGTAAAAGGTAATCGAGCGACTCACTCGTTTGCTCAACCCTACGCCCCTTTATCTTTACTCAACTGCACTTGCCCATAGATATATTGTCCCAAAGCGTTGGCTGTACGGGTGGGTTCAGCCAGGTGGGGCGTTAAACCATATTCCCGCAGCAGAGGCGCGAGGTCATTCCAGAAAAACTCCCCGCCGCCGCCAGTGATGATCACATCGGTCACTTGGCTGGGCAACCACTGGCGGATGCGCTCCCACAGTTCCCTGGCGAAATTGGCCCGGATGCGGGGGAGAATGTCGTCTAGGTCAATCGGTTTTTCGCCCCGGGGCCGGTAGAACCGCTGTCCCTCGGGACGATGGACGGCTTCGATCAGAGTCAAATCTTCGCTGTCTGCCCCTTTGATTTGAGCGGCCAGTTGCTCGTAAAACTGGCTCATGCCGAACTGCTCGCTGCGGGAAGTGCCCCGCGCAAAATGAAATTTATCCACCTTGAGCATGTCCGTTGTCTGGTGACCAATGTCAATCACCGCCACGTGCAGGTTGATCAGGGATTCGGTCTTCTTCCCAGCGGCTTTTTCCTTGTCCAGCGTTTCTTTTTCTTTTTTGTGACACCAGACCAGGCTGCCATAGCCCTCTGGCATCACCCAGACCTTCACCACATTGACGGTAAAGCTACGACCGCGGTAGGCCAGGGCGTGGGGCGCTTGCAGTTGGGCCACCAGTTGGCGTTTTTCCGTGTCGAATTGCTCCTGCGACAAGTAGGGCAACCCCAGGGAAATGGCTAGGTCGCCGCTCAACTCGAAATACCCGATACAGGCGAAGGTTTTGACCAGGGCGTCCTCGATTTTGGATTGCCCAACCCCTAACCCTGCGCCAAAATCTGCCGCCAAATGGCCGATGGCGTAAGCGCGCCCTTGGTATTCTACCCACATGTCCCGCAGCGGGTCGCCCCCTTCAAACCGTCCCTGCCGGACTTGCTCCAGGGTAAGTTTGGCAACGTTGGCGGGAATGACTAATACTTCATCCGGGTCACTGCTGATACAGGTCTTGATGGCGGTGCGCCCCAGGTCCACACTCAACAGGGTAGGGGGACCGATATATCTACTGGTCATAGCCGGAAACACCATTTACAGCTAAGGATAGCACCCAGCCGCCGGAATGCTAAGCTAAGCATAGCACCCTGTTGTCCTTTGACCCAATCCCTGTGCGTCCCCGGCAACTGACGTTGAGTTTTCCCTCCACGTTGTACCTCAGTCCGGTGTTGGATTTGCTGCTGGCCGATGTCCCGCCGGAACTGTTACCGCTCGTCCGCCTAGGCTTGCAGGAGGCGCTGGTCAACGCCGCCAAGCACGGGAATAACTTAGACCCCCGTAAGACCATCCGTGTGCATTACGAAGGCCGCACCGATGGGTGGTGTTGGGTCATAGAAGACCAGGGGCCGGGGTGCCCTAGCGATTGTGATTGCCGCCCAGAAGGGCCGGAGTGGTCCTGGGAATCGGGCCGGGGCTTGTATATCCTGCATCAGGTGTTTGACCGGGTGGAATGGTGCGACCGGCGACAACGCCTCCAGTTGACCAAGCACCTGTCGGTGACCCGCCGCTGAAAGTACGGATGCGGGATTGGCGCTGGTTGCCGTTGGTCGTCGGAAGCCTGGGAGCGCTGGCGTTGCTAGTCAATCGCAGTTTGACAGAAGTGCTTACCCCCGCCCAAACCCGCGCTGATGCCCTGGGTATTCTCCTGAGCGCTGTACTCATCCTCACCGGTCTCCTGTGGCGACAAATACAACCCAAACCAGCCGAAGCAGTTGAATTGGTGGGGGTCCATGGCTTTGAGATGCAACCGGATTTGCCGACGTGCATCCAACAGGAACTGGCCTGGTTATCCCACACCCTCCTCACCACAACGCCGACCAAAACGGTGGTGGTCTATTGGGATGGTCAAACCTTGTTGCGGCGGGGCATCTTGGGGCCGCAGGCGCAGGTGCAACCGGGGCCGATCCTGCAACGGGTCCTGGCGCAACAAAAACCGGTGTATCTGGTAGACTTGAAGCTCTATCCAGGGCGGGTGGAATTCGATTATTTGCCCCCGAATACCCAGGCGGTGATTGTGCAGCCAATGGCTGGCCGGGGGGTGCTGGTGGTGGGCGCAGACCGGCCCCGCTGTTACACGCGACAGGAAGAAAGCTGGATGGCGGCCTTGGCTGATAAACTGGCGGTGGTGCTGGCGACCCAGGGAGCACACTCATGAAGCAAATCGGGCTGTCTATCAGTCTAGTGGCGGGGTTGCTGTTGGGCTGGCCGACTGTGCTGGCTGGGGGTTCTAAACCGACATCGCTAGTTGCCAACCAAAATCCCCGAGGACTGCGGGTAAGCAATCGCAGCAAACAACCCCTGCGGCTGGTGTTGCTGGCCCGCAAACCGGGCGGTGGTTACCAGGAACCAGTCCATTGGGACTTTGCGCCGGGGGAAGGGGAGCGCGAGGGATTGATGCTCAGCCTGCCGGAAGGGCCGTTGGCGCTGCAACCGGGAGATATTCTGGTGGCGTTTAGCCTGGATGGTTCACGGCGGTACTGGGGACCGTATGTGGTGGGCAGCACCAGTAAACCGACTCGCCCTAGCGACAACAGCGATTGGCAACTGGTTTTGTAATAACTTTGTCCCCAATTTTTCACCTGGACGAGGAGATGGCATGTTAGGCTAACGGCAGGAGCGGGGGAGAGCGGCGTGACGGAGACGACCAAGGTTCCGGTAGCGGTGGTGGGGGCATCCGGTTATGGCGGGTTACAGCTTGTGCGCCTGCTGCTGGAACATCCGCACCTGGAGTTGGTGTACCTGGGGGGCGATACGAGCGCGGGGCAAGAATACGCCGATATTTACCCGCACCTGGGTCACCGGTTGCATCGGGTCGTCGAGCCGGTGGATGTCTCTGTCATTGCCCGCAAGGCGCAGGTGGTGTTTCTTTCGCTGCCCAATGGCGTCGCTCCGAAACTGGTGCCGGATTTGCTGGCTGCCGGCTGTCAGGTGTTGGATTTATCCGCCGACTACCGGTTTCGGGATTTGCAAACCTATCAAACTTGGTACGGCATCGAACGCAGCGATAAGGAGGTCGCAGCCAAGGCGGTGTACGGCCTGCCGGAACTGTACCGGGACGCCCTGGTGGATGCCCGTTTGGTGGGATGTCCAGGCTGTTACCCGACGGCGAGTTTGCTGGCGTTGGCCCCGCTGCTGCGCCAGGGGTTGGTGGTGTGGGACAGTATTGTGATTGACGCGAAATCGGGAACGTCGGGGGGCGGGCGGCAGGCGAAGACTCACCTACTCCTGGCGGAAGCGGACCAGTCAGTGGCGGCTTATGGGGTGGCGCGGCATCGGCATCGTCCAGAAATTGAACAAGTCTGTGCGGATTTGGCGGGTCAGCCGGTGAAGGTGCAATTTACCCCCCATCTGGTGCCGATGGTACGGGGCATCCTGGCGACGGTTTATGCCCAGATGCGCGACCCAGGTCTGACTACGGAAGATTTGCTGATGATTTACCAGGCGTTTTACCGAGGGAAACCGTGGGTGCGGGTGCTGCCGCCGGGGGTGTATCCCCAAACCAAATGGGCTTGCGGAACCAACATGTGCTACATCGGGCTGGAGTTGGACACCCATACCGACCGGGTGGTGGTGATGAGCGCCATTGACAACCTGATTAAGGGTCAGGCAGGACAAGCAGTACAATGTCTAAATATCAGTCGGGGTTGGCCGGAAACGCTCGGACTGCCCCAGTTGAGTTTCTACCCCTGATGCCCCTGGTGCGCTGGCGTGCTTGGCTACCCTACGTAACGTTGTTGGCGCTGGTCTTGCCGTTACTGGTCTGGCGCGGGCCGGAGCAGAGTTTTTTGCCCTACGACGAGGGGTTGTACGTCTGGCGGGCGCGGGGGATGCTTGTATCGGGAGACTGGCTGGTGCCGCGCTCCTGGGATGCGGTGCATTACCACAAACCGCCGGGGTTTTACTGGGTGCTGGCAACGGTTTTTCAACTGGCGGGGCTGAGTGAATGGACGGCGCGGCTGCCATCTCTACTGGCCAGTGTGGTGACGACGTTGACGCTGTACGACCTGGGGAAACGGTTGGTGGCGCCGGCGGCAGCCTGGTGGGGGGCGTTGTTGCTCAATCTGCACTTCCTGTGGTTTTCCTACAGTCGGCAGGCGACACCGGATGTGCTCACGGTGATGCTAGGGGTCGTCGGTGTGTGGGCATTGGTGCAGGCGGAAGAATCCCCCAAGCAGGCGAATCGCTGGCGACTGGGAGCGGGGGTGTGTCTGGGATTGGGATTGATCCTGCGCAGTGCGATGGGATTGATTCCCTTGTTCGCGCTGCTGCCTTACCTGTGGTTGGAACGGAAACGGCACAGGCATTGGGGCAATCCTTGGCTGTGGGCCGGGGTGGGACTAGGCGCAGCGCCGATGCTCATCTGGCTGGCTCTGGTTACCGTCAAAGATGGCTGGCAACCCCTACAGGCGTTAGTGGGATTCGTGGGACGGGCGGTGGTACGGACGCGCCAGGGGAACGGGCCGCTATATTACCTGTGGAATCTACCGGTGCAGGGGTTCCCGTGGCCGTTGCTAGCGCTGGTGGGGCTGCCGGCGATTCCCGCTGCTAGACGCAGTTTACTGGTGGGGTATCCGCTGGTGGGGTTGGTGGGCTTGAGCGCCATTTCCACACGGTTGCCCCACTACAGTCTGGCGTTGTTGCCCTGGCTGTCGCTGTGGGCGGGGCTGGGGCTGGTACGCACCGGTTGGATGTTTGCCGGCATTGCCAAACGTCGTTGGGTGGCGCAGACATGGGCCTATGGGCTGGGTGTGCTGGGTGGGACGCTGGTGCTGTTGACCACCGTGCTGTACCCCCGTTTGGTGGCGCAGGCGCCGGAGGAGGTCACACTCTACCGCTGGCCGGCGTTGGCGTTGGGGGTGAGCTGGGCGCTACTGCCGGTGTGCTGGTTGGTTCGGTATCGCTGGCGCCAGGTGTGGCCGGGGGTGCGGGTGTGGTTCCTGTTGACAGTGGCGGGGCCGTGGTTGACGCTGGCGCTCTTGGGCGGCATGGGACTGGTGGGGAACTACCGCCCTGAGGTGAAGGCGTTCTTGCAACAGGAACCGGTAGCAACGGTCTTGGCTCAGGAGCGGGTTCATTTCGTACGGCAAGGGGAAGGGGATGAGGCGCAAATTTTGCTGAGCATTTACACGCCCCATCTGGGCCGGTGGTATCCGGAAGCGGCGGCGCTCCCCCCGGGAGACTGGGCCTGGGTGCAACCGGGATTGACGCTGCAACCACGCCGGCGTTATCGGGTGGTGGCGGTGTACGAGGGCTGGCGACTGGTGCAGGCGCGGGCCAATAGATAGATGTGTGGCATTGCCGGGTTGTGGTTGCATAAACAAGCGGCGACTCTTGGGCTGGCTGTACGCCAGATGACCGCAACGCTCGCCCATCGTGGGCCGGACGGGGAGGGCGTGTGGGTGGATGAGACGGCGCAATTGGGCTTGGGACACCGACGTTTGGCCATCCTGGACTTGTCGCCACAGGGAGCGCAACCCATGCAGTCAGCGGCGGGCAATGTGCTGGTTTTGAACGGGGAAATTTACAACTACCGGGAATTACGCCGGGAATTGACCGCCCAGGGCGACCGGTTCCAGAGCCAGACCGATACGGAAGTGTTGCTAGCAGGGCTGGAGCGGTGGGGGATCGAGACCTGTTTGCAAAAATGCCGGGGAATGTTCGCGTTTGCTTTTTGGCACGCCCAGGAACGCTGCCTGTACCTGGCGCGGGACCGGATGGGAGAAAAACCGCTTTACTACGGGTGGACGGCAACGGGCTTTGTTTTTGCATCGGAATTAAAAGCGCTGCGGTGTAGTCCAGGTTGGCGAGGGGAACTGCACCGGCCAGCGCTGGATGTGTTTTTGCGCTATGGCTACATTCCCAGCCCCTACAGCATTTACCAGGACATTTACAAGTTGCCGCCGGGCACCTGGTTGCGCCTGGAGAACCCCCACCATCGCCCGGAACCCCAACCCTACTGGTCGCTGGTGAATGTAGTCGCTCCTAGCCAGGAACCCTGGCGTCTCTCACCGGCGGCTACCGTGCAGGTCTTGGATGAATTGCTCACGCAGGTGGTGGGGGAACAAATGGTGGCGGATGTACCGCTGGGGGCGTTTTTGTCGGGGGGGATTGACTCATCGCTAATTGTCGCCCTAATGCAAAAGCAGTCGCCCCAGCCGGTCAAAACCTTTACGATTGGGTTTACCGAAGTGGCCTACAACGAAGCGCCCTGGGCCAAACGGGTGGCGCAGCACCTGGGTACGGACCACACCGAGTTAATCACCACGCCCGCGTTGGCGATGGCGGTCATTCCCAAACTGCCCCAGATTTATGACGAGCCGTTTGCCGACAATTCCCAAATCCCCACTTTTTTGGTCGCCGAACTGACGCGCCAATCCGTGACGGTGAGCTTGTCGGGCGATGGGGGCGATGAATTGTTTGGGGGTTACCGCCAGTATGTTTATGCGCGCCGGATTTGGCGGTCGCTGGGTTGGTTGCCCCCCAAGATACGCCAATCCTTGGCTCAGGCGTTGCAACGGCTGCCAGTGGAGCGGCTCAATCACCGCCTGCGCACCCCTTACTATTCCTTAGCGGACAATGTAGCTCGCCTGGTCGCCGCGCTGGGGGAATCCCATCCAACCAAGCTCTACCGGCACCTAATGGCCCGCTGGCTGGCATCGCCCTTGATCCCCACCACTGAACCCCTGCCCACCACGGTTTTTGAGCAACTGGCTGAACAGTTTCCTGCATCGTGGGGTGTGATTCCCCTGCTGATGCTGACCGATGCGCTCATGGAGTTGCCCGACGACATCTTGGTCAAGGTGGACCGGGCCACGATGGCGGTGGGGTTAGAATCCCGAGCGCCCTATCTCGACCCCCAGGTGGTGGCGCTGGCTGGGCGATTGCCGCTGCCCTACAAGGTGCGGGGGAACCAAACCAAGTGGATACTGCGCCAGGTGCTCTATCGTTACGTCCCGCCCCGACTGCTCGAGCGCCCGAAACAAGGGTTTGTCCTGCCGCTGGGGGAATGGCTACGCACGCCGCCGTTGCGGGATTGGGCCGAAGAGCTATTGCGTCCCCAGCGATTACACCAGCAGGGGTACTGGGATGTTCCCGCGATTCAACAAAAGTGGCAGGAGCACCTAGCGGGAGTAGCCAATTGGCAAGCGCTGTTGTGGCCGGTGCTGATGGTGCAGGCGTGGCTCAGTTCGCCGGCGCACCAAAGCTGAAGGGGGGGTCGCCCACAGCGCGTTTAAGAGCCGCCAAGGCCCGGTTGTAGCCCAGCACGGCGTTGACTAGGTTCCCCTGCGCCTGAGTCAGGGCATTTTCCTGGTTGATCACGTCGGTTTGCGTGCCCACCCCCGCCTGAAACCGCAACCGCGCCAGCCGCAGGCTTTCGTTGGCCTGTTCGAGCGCCAAAGCCGCGGTCTTGATATTGGCTTCGTTGGCCCGCAGGTCGCTCAAGGCCCGCTCGATTTGGAACCGCACTTGGTTACGCACGTTGGCATAGTTAATATCCGCCGCGGCAATGTTGGCTTCAGCCTGGCGCGCGCCAGCAAGTGCCGCTCCCCCGTCAAACAACGTCACACTGAACTGCAGACCCACAGCGTAACCCTGGCCGAAACCACCCCGGTCTAGATTGGCGGGACTCTCAAAAAACCGCAGGAAATCGGTTTGGGCGAACAGGGCGATGTTAGGGCGAATCCCGGACAGAGCCAGTTCCCGCTGCGCCTGCTGGAACCGTCGCTGGGATAGGGGGATGAACAATTCTGGTCGCTGCTGGAACCCCCGTAGGATACTCTCTTCTAAAGACAAGGTCCAGACCCCTGCTACTTCAATGGGGTCGGCGGCGGTCACGGTCACCTGGTCGCCTAGACTAAGAAGCTGCGCCAAATTCCGCTGGGCCACTGCTTGGTCCCGCTGGGCATTGGCCAGCTGTTGACGCGCGTTGGCTAACTGCACCTCGGCCTGCAACACGGCAAACTGGGTCCCTACGCCCGCCCGCAACTGGGCCTGGGCATCCCGCAAGCTCACCTCCGCGTTGCGCACCGCTGACTGGGCAATTGCCACCTGGGCATCGGCGTTTTGCAGGTCGTAGTAGGCGTTGGTCACCGCCAGTTGCACCTCCTGGGCCACCCGCACCCCATTCAAAACCGCCTGGCGCAATTGTTCTTGGGCCTGTTGAATCCGTGCGCCCCGTTGTCCACCCGCGTAGATGCTGTAGGTCAAGCGCAACGTCCCATCCCAGGTGGTCGAAGGCCCATCACTCCGGCTTGGACGGAGCAACGTCCCCAGGGGGCCTACCGCCTGCGCCCGTACCCGGTCTGAGATTTCCGCTTGGGCCGATTCACTGCGCTGGAAATTGGACTGAAACGTGAGGCTAGGAAATAACGCCGCCTGCGCCTGCCGCAATCCCGCTCGCGCCGCTTCAATCTGGGCACGGGCTGCCTGTAACTCGCGGTTGGTGCGGGCCGCCAGTTCCAACGCCTGTTGTAGGGTCAAGGCTTGGGTGGTTTTAATTTCCACTTCTGCCGGTTGCGTGGGCGTCGCCAGGGGATTTTCATTCGGCAGTAAGGGCGCTAGCAAGGGGGGTAAATTGCGAAAATCTTGAGCGCCAGGAGAATTGGGCGGTACAGGGGTCACGGCAGGTAAATCGGGCAATCCTGGTACCTGACCAGGCCGTTGGGCTTCTCGGGTTGTCGGTTCTGCTCGCAATCCCACACCAGCCACCCAAAAGCTCGCACTTAATAGACCACCGAGCCACCAGCGCACGGGTTTCCCAGGCATTTTGCTTCTCACACCACCCGCCTTCCACCATAGCCCCTAGGTTCTGGACTTGACAATCCAGCTATAGGGGCCACCAGGTACCCCGGCGCATGCCTACCGGTAATTTGGTTGCCCAATTCGTGCGGGCCATCGCTAGTTGTTCCTCCGCCACCAGCGCCCCCTCCAGGTTTGCCCCACACAGGTTGGCATCCCGCAGGTTGGCATTGCGCAGGTAGGCTTCCGTCAAATCAGCGTTGCGCAGGTCCGCCCCTTGGAGATTAGCAAAGCTGAGATACGCCTTATGCATGTTAGCCCGTTGGAGGTTGGCCCCTTGGAGATTCGCTCGCCCCAAATTCGCTTCTTCTAAAATGCACTCGCGCAAATTGGCGTTGGCTAAAATCGCCCCTGTCAAAATACAGCCCACCATGACCTGACCCTGCAGGTCGTACCCCCGCAAATCGTAGCCGGCAAAATCCTTTCTCCCCTGGCGCAGGGCCTGCTTAAACTGGGCGGGGCTAAGCCTTGTGCTTTCTGCCCCCCCCGTCTCGATGGGTGTGGCCCGAGCCTTGCGGGCGCGAATGGCCGCCGCTAGACGACTCAGATGGCTTTCTGGATCACTCAGTGGTTCCGGCAGGGCAGGAGAAGGCGGTGGAGTCGCAGCGGCGCGCCGCCCCTGAGCCAGAGTGTCGTAATAGGGTTCCAGGTCCAAAGCGCGCAGGACAGCGTTAGCGGTGGCGTAGCGTTGCTTAAGGGAAATGGCCAGCATCCGGTCCAGCACCTGGGCAAAGGCGTCGCTCACCCGCACGTGTTGCCGCCAGCGAATTTCCCCAGTTTGGGGGTCAGTTTCCAACTCCTTAGGGGATTTGCCCGTCAGGAGATATAGGCAGGTGCACCCTAACGCATAGATGTCACTGGCATAGACCGGACGCATAGACAGTTGCTCCGGGGGCGCGTAACCGGCGGTGCCAATGGCAAACTGGGTGAGTTCATTCTCCGCATCGGTGGGAATCTGTCCTACTTGCTTCACGGCGCCAAAATCAATCAAAATCAAGGCCCCATCGGCTTTGCGCCGGATAATGTTGGCCGGTTTGATGTCCCGGTGGATGACCCCCTGCTGGTGGATGTACTGCAAAACTGGAAGTATCTGCCGTAAAAACAACTTCACCGCCCCTTCCTCGTAGGGACCCTTTTCCCGCACCTCCGCCTGGAGCGTCTGCCCGTCAATAAATTCCTGCACCATGTAGAAGTAGGGCGCTTCGGTGAAGTAGTCCCGCAGGCTGGCCAACTGGGGGTGATTCCCCAAACGCCCCAAAATTTCCGCCTCCCGTTCAAACAGTTCTTTCGCCATCTGGTAGATAGGGTCGTTGGCGTTGTCCACGGGCGGGCGCAGTTGCTTGATCACGCAAAGCGGGCGTCCCGGTAGGTTTTCCTCCACCGCCAAAAACGTGGCCCCAAACCCGCCATAACCTAGGCATTTCTTCATCCGGTATCGGCGGCCCTGGTGTGTCAGGATAAGACTGGCCCCGCAGTTGCTACAGGTCAAGGCACCCTCGGGATTCTGGGGGCGAGTGCAGGTTGGGTTAAAACAGTAGCTCACTGGGGATGCACAAGTTTCGCAACAGTCCTACTCCAGTTTAGTCCAACTCCCGGTCCCTGCATCTTGGGAAATTTGCCTAAGGCGGGAACTTTCGGAGGTGGTGTTAGGATCAATCAGCAATGACATGATGGAGGCAGCCAAACCCATGGGACAACGATGGCTACTTGGCCTGGTGGCGGGGTTTGTCGTTCTCTTGCCGCCCGGTATCCTGCGGGCACAGGGGTCGGGTTGGACGCTCTGGGGCGGGCCTAAGAAAGAACTGCGCTACAGCGCCGACTCGGGCCGGATTGGCGACTGGGACCGCTATTACCTGCAAGTGCCCCGCCAGCGGGTCGCCGTGGCTGAGTACTACATCAGCTATCCCGAGAACTTCCGAGGTGAATTTGACCCCAAGGCGGTGGAAGTGGTACGCAGCCGTACCCGGCAGAAATTCCGCATCGGGGAGGTGGTGTGGGACCGGGAGAACCGGGAACTGCGGATTGCCCTTGCTGAGCCGGTGCCGGCGGATACCCCGATAGAAATCATCCTGTCGAATGTGCGCAATCCCCGCAATATTGGGATGTTTTTTTTCAACCTGCGGGTGCTCAGCCCAGGGGACATTCCCCTACCGCGACCGGTGGGCACCTGGGTGATCATGGTGAGTTCCAACTAGGGTACCCGCGGCGATAGGCTAAAATAAGCAGTATTTGGCCTTGGTGTCGTTGCTCATGCTCAACCCGCGACTGAGTGACTTTGGCGCCACCATGACCCGGCTGACGGGAGTGCGGGCTATTATGAAAGACATTGTCGAAACGCTCCAGGCGCGGGCGGGCGAGGATTTAATCAACCTCAGCGCGGGCAACCCCGTCATCTTGCCAGAGGTGGAACAGTTGTGGCGGGATTGCACCCAAGCCCTGCTGGCGAGTGACGATTACGGCGAGGTGGTCTGTCGCTACGGCGCTAGCCAGGGATACCAGCCCTTGCTTGAGGCGGTGGCGGCGGATTTTAACCAGCGCTACGGGCTGTCGCTGACTCCCCGCAACGTGCTGGTGACGCCAGGGAGCCAGTCGCTGTACTTTTTTGCGGCGAATGCCTTTGGGGGGGTGGGTCGAGAGATTGTCCTGCCCCTGAGTCCTGACTACACCGGTTATGGGGGAATTTGCCTGGTGCCGGAGTCCTTGCGGGCGGTGCGACCGACGCTGGAAGTGGACGAGCAAGCCCATGCGTTCAAATACCGGCCTGATTTCGACCAGCTGCATTTTGACGACCACACCGGCTGCGTGATTTTTTCCCGCCCCTGCAACCCGACGGGGAATGTGCTGTCGGAAACGGAGGTGCGGCAAATTGCGGCGTTAGCGGCCCGCTGGGATATTCCGGTGTTTATTGATTCGGCCTACGCCGCGCCCTATCCGGCCCTGAACTTTACCCCCATGACGCCCGTGTTTGCCCCTAACATTGTGCATTGCATCAGCCTGTCCAAGGCGGGGCTGCCGGGGGAACGGGTAGGGATCGCTCTCGGCGACGAGCACATCCTGCGGGTGCTGGAGGGATTTCTCACCAACGCCTGCATCCATGCCTCGCGGTACGGGCAAGCCCTGGCGGCCCAGGCGATTCGCTCTGGGAAACTGGCCCACCTATCGGAAACGGTGATCCGGCCCCACTACCAGCGCAAGTTCGACGTCCTGGCGGCGGGGTTACGGGCGGGATTGCCCAACGACCTGCCCTGGTTTTTGCACCGGGGGGAAGGCGGAGTATTTGCTTGGCTCTGGCTGCGGGACTTGCCCATCAGCGATTGGGAGCTGTACCAAGCCCTCAAGCAGGTCGGCGTGATTGTCGTCCCTGGTCACACCTTTTTCCCTGGTCTGCGTCAGGAATGGCCCCACACCCGCCAGTGCCTGCGCATCAGTCTCACCGCTACGATGACTGAAATCGAACGGGGGGTTGAACGGTTGACGCAGGTGGTGCGCCGCGTCTATCAGCGCTTGCCGGTCAAGGTCTAACCCGCACAGGCGTGCCAATTTGCACCCACTCAAACAGCTCAGCGATGTGGTGGGGATGCATCCGTACACAGCCGTGGCTGACGGCTCGGCCAATCGTTTCCGGGTAAGGAGTGCCGTGGAACCCAATCGCGTCCACGCCGTCGCTCCAAAACCCAATCCAGTGACGTCCGAGGGGGTTGCGGGGATGGCGGGCCGGGAGTTGCCGGTTATCGGTAAAACTTTGCCAGACCGGGTCTTTCACCTTCGTTTCCACCACAAAGTCTCCCTGAGGTGTCTCCCAACCGGGCTTGCCCACCGCCACGGGATAGCGACGCACCAGGCGATTCCCCCGCCAAACGTAGAGTTGCCGTTGATGCAGCACCAGCTCCAACCGCAGGGGTTCCGCCGCTACGACCCAGCCATGACTCCCCATCCAACCAGCCAGAACCAGCACCCCGATCCGTCGCCGCCAGCCCATCTGTCACAATAGGAACCGTACCCTCATCCCCGATTATGGAACAGGACAATTTGTTGCGGCAATTGCTGCTGCTGGGCATCGGCGCCACATCGCTGGTGGTGGACAAGGTGCGGGAAGTGAGCGACGAATGGGTGCAAACCGGGCGGCTGCGTCCCGACCAGGCTACGGCCTTGCTCAATGAGCTAGTAGGGCGGCTGACCCAGGGCGCCGACTGGGAAACGCGCCTGCGTCGCCAGATGCAGGACGTGCTCCGGGAATTGGGCCTGGCCAGCCAGCGTGAAGTGGACGAGCTGCGAGGACGGATTGACCGCCTGGAACGGCAAGTTCGGGATTTGGAAAACCGGCTGTGGCACTAGCTGGCGGCGGCCAACGGCGATGCCTGAGGCAACAAGGTTTGCACCACCTCGACTACCCGCTCCGCCACCGGTGGTTTCGCCAGGAAGTCACTCGCGCCGCAGAGTTTGGCCCGTACCCGGTCGATCACCGTTCCTTGCCCCGTCAGGATGACGATGGGTGTCCGTTGAAAGGCCGCCGACTTGCGCAGGAAGGCGCAGACTTCGTAGCCGTTCGTCTCCGGCATCACCAGGTCCAGGAAAATCAACACCGGCTGTCGCTGCAGGAGTTGCGACAGGGAGCGCAGGGGGTCCGTCACCCCCCAGACCTGGTAGCCCAAGGGTTCTAGGATTGGCCGCAGGGCTTGGGCCACCAGCGGGCTGTCGTCAATACAGGCAATCACTGGACGAGGTGGGCGCGGCGTCACCACCTGGACCACCGGTGCGGGTAAATCGGGGACGTCCTTCAGGATCACCACCGCATCGTGAATCAACGAGCGCAAGGAAGCCGCTACCTGCTCTACAGGCCGTCCCACCCGCTGGGCGATGTCCCAAAACGTGGATTGCCCGTCCAACACCTGCGTCAACTGCTGGTAGGCCGCCGGCGACACCAAATTCTTGAGCTGCCCCCGCCGGTCAATTACAGGCGCTTGCTCCCACCGAATGCCCCCCGCCGCCAGCCAGCGGCGAAACAGGGGTTGCACCTCCTCCCACCAGTAATCCACGTGCACCAGCATCCAGCGTTGCGGGAGCGTTTGCTGCGCCAGCCACTGCAACTGCATCTCTCCCGCCCGCCAGGTCGTCAGACACTCCAACAACGTCGCCTGGGACCATGCCTGTACGTAGGCCTGCGCCTGTTCCTTGGTCATGGCGCCGTGGGTCACTGCTTGGGCCACCAGGTGGTAATCCCAAGGGATGCCAGTCTCCACTCGCTGGGGCGCCGGCGTGTAGTTGGGGCAATACTGGGGCCATAAGCGCCGCCACCGTCGCACTGGATGCACACCCCCCGTCGCATAGACCAACCGGCCCAAGAACAGATAAAACCGCCAGACCACTTGCCCGAGCGTCACCGCCCAGCACCCTGTGCCCTGCTCCTGTTTCGTTCCGAAAAGCGCCCTGCGCAACTGCTCCTGTTCCATCGCCCTACAGCTCCCTACGCAAGATAGACTCAATCGTGTGCAAATCTTACGATTTAGCGAGTGATTTTAATTTAGCTAAAGAATATTTCCGCTCCTACCGCAAGCTCACCGAACCTCCGTAAAATCCGGTTCCGCACACTCCCGCAATTCCGGTGACTGTATCGAGCAATTTTCTATGAAACCTTGGCCCCAGAAAGTTTTCCATTCGGCCTAGTACGCTTCTGGTGTACTAACAAAAATAGTACAATTTTTGTTTGGTATTCGGCTTAAAATTTTGTGAACAAATTCGTAATCCGACACAAATCCGTAATCTCACAAGGTGATGGTTAGCACCGACGGCGATTGCAGAATCTGCTAGGGTGGTGGAAGCGATGCGCTGACTATGCTAGAGGGGATGATGGATGGAGCCGGAAGAGCTGTTGCGCCACTACCGACAGGGCAGACGGGACTTCGGGCGGCTTAACCTGAGTGAAGCGGTGTTGATTCACATGGACCTCAGCGGGATTAACCTGCAGGGGTGTGATCTCACGTGGAGCAATGTCAGTGGCGCTTGTCTGCGGGGCGCGAATCTGAGTCTTTGCAACTGTACCAAAATCAAGCTCATCCAGGCGGATTTACAAGAGGCCAACTTGAGCGGGGCCAACCTCAGCGGCGCAGACTTGAGCTGGGCCAATCTCAGCGGGGCGAATTTGAGCGGCGCTGACCTGAGCGAAGCCACGCTGAATGCGCCGGTTTTGGACGGGTGTAATCTCAGCCGAGTGAACCTGCGGGGTGCGAATCTGCGGGGTATTAACTTGCAGGGGGCCGATTTCAGCGGCGCTGACCTGAGCGGGTGCAATTTGAAAGACGCCCACCTGGCCCAAGCCACTATGACGCGGGTGTTGCTCAGCGAAGCCAATCTCAGCGGGGCCAACTTCACCGAGGCCAATCTCACCCGGGCTTGCATGACACGGGTGATCCTAATACGAGCTGATTTGCGGGGGATCATTCTCAACGCCAGTAACAACGTCCGCCGGGAGACCATCAGCGGTGCAATTTTGAACAACGCGATTTTTGTGGGAGCTTGTTTACAGGGAGCGGATTTATCAGGGGCCAACTTGAGTCAAGCCAACTTCAGCGGCGCCTGCTTGGAGGGGGCCAACTTGAGTGGGGCGAATCTCTCCCAGGCCAACTTGAGCGGAGCGGACTTGAGTGGAGCCGATTTGACCAAGGCCAATTTGGGCCGAGCAACGCTCGCGGGGGTGGATTTGAGCGGCGCCAAGATGCCCGACGGTTCGATCCGCACCTAGTCCCCTAGGTGGTAAGCTAGGAGGGACACCTTATTGCTGTGGACTATGGACCTGCTGCTGTTGTTGGCCAAACTCCCGGAAGCCTACGCCATTTTTGACCCCCTTGTGGATGTCTTGCCTGTCATCCCAGTCTTGTTTCTGTTACTGGCGTTTGTGTGGCAGGCCGCCGTCGGGTTTCGCTAACGCCGGGGTTGCGGGCCAAGTCCCACCTGGGGAGCGTAAATCGCCTGGTTGCCTAACTCATTTTCGATCTCCAGAAGCCGGTTGTACTTGGCGACCCGTTCACTGCGACACAGGGAACCCGTCTTGATCTGACCGGCATTGGTGGCCACGGCTAGGTCGGCGATGGTGGTATCTTCCGTTTCCCCGGAGCGATGACTCACCACGCAGCGGTAACTGTGGCGCATTGCAAGCTGCATAGTGCGCAGGGTTTCTGTCACCGTACCGATCTGGTTGAGCTTGATGAGAATGGCGTTGGCCACTCCTAGGTCAATGCCTTTTTGCAGGCGCATGGGATTGGTCACAAATAGGTCATCGCCCACCAGTTGCACGCGGTTCCCCAGTTGCTGGGTATGCCGGCGCCAGTGGTCCCAGTCGTCCTCAGCCAAACCATCTTCGATGGAAACAATCGGGTAGTTCTGCACCAGCTCCGCCAGATAGTCCATTAACTCTTGGGGGCTGCGAGTTTGCCCATCGTAAGTGTACTGACCATTTTGGTAGAACTCGCTCGCCGCCACATCTAAGGCCAGGGCAATTTGCTCACCTGGTTTGTAACCCGCCCGTTCAATCGCCTGTACCAGCAGCTCCAGCGCCTCCCGATTGGAACCCAAGTTGGGCGCAAAGCCGCCCTCATCTCCTACACCGGTGCTCAGCTTTTTCTCCTTCAACACCTTTTTCAACGTGGCAAATACTTCGGCTCCCCAGCGCAGGGCTTCCCGGAAATTGGGCGCGCCCACTGGCACAATCATGAATTCCTGAATATCCAGGTTGTTATCGGCGTGGGCACCGCCGTTGAGCACATTCATCAGCGGCACTGGCAAGACACTACTCAGCGGTCCCCCCAGATAACGGTACAGGGGCAGCCCCAGGGCATTGGCCGCCGCCTTTGCTACTGCTATGGAAACCCCCAGGATGGCATTGGCCCCCAGATGACTCTTGTTGGGCGTTCCGTCCAGGTCAATTAGCGTCTGGTCAATCCCTTGTTGGTCCGTCGCGTCCAAATCCAGCAATTCCGGCTCGATCACTTCCATCACGTTGGCAACCGCCTTGAGCACCCCAGCCCCACCGTAGCGTTGCGGGTCCCCGTCGCGCAGTTCGTGCGCTTCAAACGTCCCAGTTGAGGCTCCACTTGGCACCATGGCCACTCCCACGTCCCCATCGGCCAAATTCACCTGCACCGCCAGCGTCGGACGCCCCCGCGAATCGAGCACCTCCCAGGCGCGGATACTGTCAATCGTGGTCGCAGCGAGTACAGCCATTGGCAACTCCTTCAAGCTCCATTTGCATCCTAGGGGTATTCCCAAACCTTTTGCTGGAACTTTACCAAATCTCAAGCATCACTGGGTTAAGATTGAGATTGGCGGGATGTAGCGCAGCTTGGTAGCGCATCTGCTTTGGGAGCAGAGGGTCGCAGGTTCAAATCCTGTCATCCCGATTGAGTTCCTAAGTGACCATGAGCACTGTCCTAGAAACAAAACTGACGCCCGAAGAATATCTCGCCCAAGAAGTGGCGTCCGAACTCCGGCACGAGTATCGTCAAGGAGATTTAATCCCAATGGCGGGCGGCACAACAACCCATAACGAACTCATTCGGTCCTTAACTGTCATCTTGAGTCTGGCGCTCAAGGGTCAACCCTTTCAGGTTTTCATCACAGACCAGCGGTTATGGATTCCCCAAACCCAATCCTTTTATTATCCTGATGTGATGATTACTCCCAAACCCGTACCCCTTTTGGAGGGCCGTAGAGATACGGTTATGGAGCCGTTGCTGATTGCAGAAGTGTTATCCGAGTCAACTGAGGAACGCGACCGGGGCGCTAAATTCCTTGATTATCGGCAGATTCCCACCCTTCAGGAATACCTGCTGATTGACCAGAACAAACCCTATGTCGAGCAATACACCAAAAAAGCCGAACATCAGTGGTTGTTGACCATCTACACTGATTTAGCCCAAGCGATTCCCCTGGACTCGGTGAACATCCTGCTGAATCTCAGTGAACTTTATGAGAATGTCGTGTTTGGCGGCCTATGACCCAGAATTTGTACGAAACTGATTTCTACGCCTGGACGCAGCAGCAAGCGACTTATCTCCGCGAGCGAAAGTTTGATTTGCTCGATGTAGAAAACCTGAGTGAGGAGATAGAATCCTTAGGCAAACAACAACGACAGGAACTGCGCAGTCGCTTGAAAATCTTACTTGGTCACCTACTGGAATGGTATTACCAACCTGAGCGGCGCTCGAAAAGCTGGCTATACACTATCCGCGAACAGCGGCGGGAAATTCGTCGTCACCTGCAGGAGAATCCCAGCCTAAAGCCCTACCTAGCCGAGGCCATCCAGCTCAGTTACGAAAACGCGCTCGATTTGATTGGTCAGGAAACACCCCTTGACCCTGAAACCTTGCCCCAATCCTGTCCCTTTTCTCAAGAGCAAATCTTGGAAGAAGTTTTACAGCTATAGAACCGCTTGTGGTTGTAGCAGCAAGGCTTGGACAACAACCTCGATCAGCTCTCCCCAGGGGCAAGACAAGACAATCTTAAAAATACCTAGAGATTTTGCAGGCCCGCGGAAACGGCTGTGCTACAACCGGTATTGCCGGGACAGGTACGGGGTGACAAGCGATGGGACGGATACCGACTTCTATCTGGACGCTGACGGTCGGGGTTCTGGTCACGGTCATTGCTGTATGGGTAGGGAATCATGTCTCCCTGTTTCCAGAACAGGCTTCGCTGCAAGCGCCCCTGGTGGATGACTTTTTCAAGCTGATGTTGATGATTGCAACGGCGCTCTTTCTGCTGGTAGCGGGTACAGTTATCTTCTTTGCCATTCAATTTCGGCAACGGCCTGGCGATGAGGGGGATGGGGTACCCCTAGAGGGAGATTTTGCCCTGGAAGCCTACTGGACAATGATTCCAGCGGTCATTGTGATAGTCCTAGGTGTGTATAGTGTGCAGGTCTTTGCGGAAATGGGGGGATTTGCTGTGGGCGGCGCGGGCGGGAATCACCTGCTGGTGGGGCATCACCACCATCATCCGGCAGGTACGAGCCAGTTGGTTAGCCATGAGATGGCAAATCCAGCATCCGAATCTAAGGCCAAGTATGGATTTGGAGGCAGCGGCGAACCGGATGTGACCGTGACTGTAACGGGGATGCAATACGCGTGGATTTTCAATTACCCAGAGGGTATTACATCAGGGGAACTTCACATCCCCGTGAATAAAAACATTCAACTGAATATCAAATCAGCGGATGTGATTCACTCGTTTTGGGTGCCCCAATTCCGCTTGAAACAGGATGCCATTCCCGGTCAAAACACAGAACTTCGGTTTACGGCAACCAAGGTAGGAGAATATCCAGTAATTTGTGCGGAGTTATGCGGGGGGTATCATGGGGCCATGCGTACACGGGTTTATGTTCACACGCAGGAGGACTATGAAAAATGGTTAGCGGAGAATCTCATTGCTCAACGTCCTGATATGTCTCAAATGGTTGCCGTTAAAACTAGTCAGTAATTGTCTTGTTTCTTGTGAGGTGTTAGCGATGGCTCAAGTACAAATCCCTGCTACCGGTGATTTACCTGTCGTTGCCACGCAGCATCCCAAAGCGTGGAAATGGTATCACTACTTCACGTTTAACACTGACCACAAGGTCATCGGGATTCAGTATCTGGTTTTCTCCTTCATTTTTTACTTGATCGCGGGATTGATGGCGGTGGTCATGCGCACGGAACTCTACACGCCGGATCCCGACGTGATTGACCCAAATCTCTACAACGCGCTACTGACCAATCACGGCACCATCATGATTTTTGGTTGGGTTGTGCCGGCGGCAATTGGGGGATTCGGGAATTACTTGGTGCCGTTGATGATTGGGGCGCGGGATATGGCGTTCCCCCGGTTGAATGCGCTGGCGTTTTGGATGTTGCCCCCGGCGGGTCTATTACTCCTGGGCAGTTTTCTGTTTGGCGGCGCCCAGGCGGGTTGGACGTCCTATCCACCGTTAAGCCTCATCACAGCGCCCACCGCTCAATCCATGTGGTGTTTGAGTATTATCCTGGCGGGGACGTCTTCGATCCTGGGGGCGGTCAATTTCATCGTGACAATCGTGAAAATGCGCGTGCCGAGTATGCCCTGGGATAAGATGCCGCTGTTTTGCTGGGCAATGATGGCGACATCCATTTTGTCGTTGCTATCGACACCGGTGCTGGCCATCGGTTTAATCCTGTTGCTGTTCGATATTAACTTTGGCACGTCGTTTTACAAACCCGATGCGGGTGGGAATGTGATTATTTACCAGCACTTATTCTGGTTTTATTCGCACCCAGCCGTTTATTTGATGATACTGCCCATCTTTGGGATTATGTCGGAGGTGATCCCTGTCCACGCCCGCAAACCCATCTTTGGTTACAAGGCGATTCTCGGCTCCAGTATGGTGATTTGTTTTGTGGGCTTGTTTGTGTGGGTCCACCACATGTTCACCAGCGGAACGCCACCTTGGATGCGCATGTTTTTTACCATCTCTACGCTGATTGTGGCAGTGCCGACGGGGGTGAAAATTTTTAGCTGGACGGCTACGCTGTGGGGCGGTAAGATTCGTTACACCAGTGCGATGTTGTTTGCGATGGGCCTGTTAATTATGTTTGTGATTGGCGGGCTGAGTGGTGTGACATTAGGAACAGCGCCGGTGGATGTGCATGTCCATGACACGTACTATGTTGTGGCCCATTTCCATTACGTGTTGTTTGGGGGGTCGGTGTTTGGTTTGTACGCCGGGATTTATCACTGGTTCCCCAAAATGACGGGCCGGATGCTGAATGAAACGTTGGGGAAAATCCACTTTCTACTGACCATCATTGGGGCAAATATCACGTTCTTGCCGATGCACGTTTTGGGGACGCAAGGGATGCCCCGGCGTGTGGCCATGTACGACCCCCAATTTGCCACGCTCAATCAAATCTGTACGATTGGGGCGTATATCCTAGCGTTTTCGGTGGTGCCGTTTTTGATTAACGTCATTTGGAGTTGGCGGTGGGGGCCAAAGGCGGGCGGTAATCCCTGGCGAGCGTTGACGTTGGAGTGGACGACGGACTCTCCCCCGCTGATTGAAAACTGGGAGCGGTTGCCGGTGGTGACCCATGGCCCCTATGACTACGGCATGCACCACGCAGAAGCAACATCGGTTCAGGGTTAGGAGGAAACAGGCAATGACCACGGCACCGACGACTCCAGAATTGGCCGTAGCGCACGAACATCAGGATTTGCGGGTGTTTGGCCTGCTGACATTCCTGGTGTCGGAATTGTTGATGTTTGGGGCGCTCTTTGCCGTGTTTCTCATCTTTCGGTCGGAATTTCCGGCCTGGCCCCCAGAGGATACGGAAGTGGAGTTGCTGGTACCGGCAATCAACACCGTCATCCTGGTTTCGAGCAGTTTTGTGATCCACTACGGGGATGTGGCGATCAAAAAGGGGGATGTAGCGGGTCTGCGCAAGTGGTACTGGCTAACGGCATTGATGGGGGCTATTTTCCTAGCAGGTCAGGTGTACGAATACCTCACGCTGGGGTATGGGTTGACCACGAATGTGTTTGCCAATTGTTTCTACGTGATGACGGGGTTTCACGGTTTACATGTGCTGGTGGGGATTCTGTTAATCCTGGGGGTGATCTGGCGGTCGTATATTCCTAACCATTACACGGCGGAAAAACACGTCGGTCCGGCGCTGGCGGAAATTTACTGGCACTTTGTAGATGGAATTTGGGTGATTTTGTTTGTGCTGATTTACGTTTTGGCGTTTGTGGGCTGAAGTCGCTCCCCGGTCGCAAGTGCTAGGATAGCCTTGGTCGCTCACGTACAGGCCCATGGCTGGAAGTCGCATTGTGATTGTCGGGGGTGGGTTTGGCGGGCTGTACACGGCGCTAAACCTTTGCCAGTTTCCGTGGACCGATAGCACGCGCCCGGAGATTGTGCTGCTGAGCGACGAGCGGCATTTTTTGTTCTCGCCCTTGCTGTATGAGGTGGTGACGGGGGAAATGCAGAGTTGGGAGGTGGCACCCCCGTACGAGGAATTACTGGAAGGTACGCCGGTGCAGTTCCAGCAAGCAAACGTACAAACGGTGGATTTGGTGCAACGGCGGGTAGAGGCCAACGGCAAAAGCATCACAGGCGATTACTTGGTGTTGGCGGTTGGGGCCAAAACGCAAAAGCCGCCTATTCCAGGATTACGAGAGTATGCGCTGGAATTTCGCACGCTGACGGATGCGGAACGGCTGCGGGAACGGTTGCGGCTCCTGCTGGCGCGGGAAGGGGTCATCCGCGTGGTGGTGGTGGGGGCAGGGCCAAGCGGCGTTGAGTTGGCGTGCAAATTAGCAGACCAGTTGGGACCGCGAGGCCGGGTGCGGATTGTGGAACGGGGGCAAGAAATTCTGAAAACGTTTTCTCCCTTTGCGCGGGAGGCGGCACAGGCGGCTTTAGAACGGCGCGGGGTGTGGCTGAACCTGGCGACCACAGTGACGGAAATTACAGCCGATAGCATTACGTTGCACTACAAAGACCAGTTGGACGTGTTGCCGGTGGATTTGGTGGTCTGGACGGCTGGGATTACGACGCCGGGGTGGATTGCCGATTTGCCGACGCTGCATGACGACCAGGGCCGGTTGGTGGTGCGTCCGACGTTGCAGTTGCCGGATTACCCGCAGTTACTGGCGTTGGGAGATATTGCCGCGTGTGTGGATGAGCAAGGACACGCCGTACCCCGAACCGCTCAGGCGGCGTTCCAACAGGCGGATTATGCGGCGTGGAACTTGTGGGCGTTGGCTACGGGACGTTCGCTCTTGCCCTTCCAGTATTTCCATCTCGGCGAAATGCTGACGCTGGGGAAGGAAGATGCGGCGCTGTCGGGCTTGGGGTTACAGTTGCGGGGGCCGGTGGCCTATATTGCACGGCGGCTAGTGTACTTGTGGCGGTTGCCAACGCTCAAGCACCGCTTGCAGGTAGGGTGGCATTGGCTGGTTGCGCCCTGGTTGGATTGGGTCACGTCGGTGATGTCAGCGCGTCCGTAATGCCCGCTTAACCACCACCCCCCCATAGGGCCGGTAGCAACACGCGCCAGGCAAATTGGGGAAGGGCCAACATCCGTCGCCAGCGCCAGGGTTCCTGATACAGCCGAAACGCCCACTCCAGGTACAACCGTCGCACCCAGCGAGGCGCCCGTTTTTTCACACCAGCCCAGATGTCAAAACTGCCACCCACACCGACCCAAACCGCTTGGGGACAACAACGCCGGTGCTGGTAAATCCACAATTCCTGGCGCGGCACACCCAAAGCAACTAAAATCAAGCGCGGTTGTTTTTGAGTTATTTCGTCAACAAGCGCGTTCTCTTCAGCCGGGGTGAAATAACCGTGATGGTAACCAGCAATCACCAAGTTGGGA